>JAZNVB010000114.1:0-6039 GCA_045592585.1 Clostridia bacterium | reverse complement strand
AAGGATCATCCCTTTTATGCAATCAAAGACCTTGACAACGTACTGCTTACACCTCATATGGCATGGGGAGCATTTGAGTCACGGATGCGATGCGTGAAAATAATTTCAGAGAACATAAAATGCTTTTTTGAAGGTAATGCGCAAAATAGAATAGTGTAGATGATTCAGGGGATAGGTAAAATTGATTTGGAACACACAAACTGAGCCAAAGCCTCGGCTTTGGGCTACCCGAAGGTGTACTGGTGTACAACGAGAGGCGAAGTTTGTGCGTAGCAAAAAGACTATAAATTAAGAAAAATCGCATACTAACGTATGCGATTTTTCCACATTATAATCACTTTTTATGTTTAGTTACAAATTTAAGTTTTAAAATGTCCCTGTCTTTTTGCGATCCAAACTATTTTAGCATCCCCTGCAAACCATTGCTGCCCATTCGCCCATAGTGCGAACTTCTTTTACTTTAAGTCCGGCGTTTTCAAGTGCGGCAACAACCTCGTCCTTTCGGTCGATAATTATTCCCGAACAGATAAACACACCATCTTCCTTCATGAAATTCTTTACAAATCCCGAAAGAGCAATAATTACGTCTGCCACAATGTTAGCAAGGACAATTTCATATTTATTTTCGGCAAGCTTCGCACAAAGAGCCTTGTCGGTTGTAATATCTCCGTCATAGCCGTGGTAAATCTCACGTGGCAGTCCGTTAAGTGCCAGATTGGAATATGCAACCTCCACCGCCGTAGGGTCAATATCAACAGCCGTTGCATCACCTGCACCAAGAAGCAGGGCAATTACCGAAAGAATTCCCGAGCCGCAACCAAGGTCAAGCACCTTGTCGCCCTGCTTTACATACTTTTCAATTTCTTCAATACACATTTTGGTGCTTTCATGGGAGCCTGTGCCAAAACTCATTCCCGGATTTATCAAAAATTTCACCCTGTCATTCTCCGGAACCTCTGTCTCCCATTCTGGCACAATAAGAACACGTTCCCCTATTTCCAAAGGCTTGAAATACTGCTTCCAGTTTTCAGACCAATCCTCGTCCTTCATGCTTTGGGTCAGGATTTCAAGACTACCTAAAACGCCGTCTGCATCAGCACTACGGAGTTCAGCTACAGCGTCCTTAACCTGCTGAAGCAGATTAGCTCCCTCCTCGTCATTCGAGAAATATACTGTTATACAGCTATCGGCATCCTTTAATTTTTCAAGCTCTTCGTCAACATAATCCCAATATTTGCGGTTGTTTTCAAGGAACTCCTTAAAGTCCTCCTTGTCGCTGATTTCAATGCCTGTTATGCCCATGTCATAAAGCACTCCGCAAACAGGGTCAATGCCTTGGTTGGTCGTTGTAATTTTTATTTGAATCCAATCCATACTACTCTCCTTGTAAACATTTATGGGAGGACATAATCCTCCCATAAAATTCCTGTTATTTCAAAAATTCTTTTATCTTATCAAAAAAGCTCTTTCTTTCCTTGTACTTTCCCGGCTCAACATTTTCATCAAACTGTATAAGAATTTCCTTTTGCTTATCGGTTAAATTCTTGGGAATCTCAATATTGATTTTCACATACTGATCGCCACGGGCGCCGTTTCCGTGCAACCGTGGTACACCCTTGCCTTTAAGACGGAATACCGTGCCTGTCTGCGTTCCCTCGGGAATGTTATATTTCACCTTGCCGTCAATGGTGGGAACCTCCACCTCGGCACCCAATGTTGCCTCGACAAAAGTTATGGGGAAATCACAAAGTATGTCATACCCCTGACGAGTGAATATTTTGTGCTTTTTAACACGGGTAATCACCAAAAGGTCACCGTTTGGACCACCATTTTTGCCGGCATCGGCCTGACCTGAAACAGATATAATCTGCTCGTTATCAATGCCCGCAGGGATTTTAACCTTAACCTTGCGGCTTTTGCGAACTGTGCCGTCGCCATGACATTCCTTGCAGGGATTGGTAATAATCTTACCTGTTCCGCCGCAGGTTGAACATGGTCTGGAACTCTGAAAACTACCGAAGGCAGTACGCTGAACCGTTGTAACCTGACCGGTGCCGTGACAAATATTACAGGTCGAAGCCGATGTTCCGGGCTCGGCACCGCTGCCACCGCAGGTTTCGCACCTTTCCATACGGTTTACGTTCATTTCAATCTCACAACCAAAGCAGGCTTGTTCAAAGGTCAAATCAACATTATATCTCAAATCTCTGCCCTTTTGGGGGGCATTGGGGTTGCGCCTTGACTGACCACCGCCAAAGCCGCCGCCAAAGAAGGACCCAAAGATATCTTCAAAACCACCAAAGCCGCCAAAACCACCAAAATCACCGTAACCGCCTGCTCCCGCCTGGGGATCAACTCCGGCATGACCAAACTGGTCGTACCTTTGTTTTTTATCGGCATCGCTGAGAACTTCATAAGCCTCGGAAGCTTCCTTAAACTTTTCTTCGGCAACCTTTGCCTTATCACCGGGGTTAAGGTCGGGGTGATATTTTTTTGCTAAGCGTCGGTATGCTTTTTTTATTTCATCGGCTGATGCGCTTTTGTCAACACCCAGCACTTCATAATAATCTCGTTTTTCTGCCAAATCTGTCACCTTCATTTATACGGGATGATGCCTGAATCGTCCCATACAGTCTGTTTAATATTTTTCATAGAACTGCATACGGGAGGGCACAGAGGCCCTCCCCTACAATAGTTTGTTAAAATTATTGCTGCACAAATTATTAAGTTTTCGAAAGCGTTAAGAAATTGATGCAGAGTGGTTAAACCTAACCCGAAGCTGTACTTGCTGTACAGCGAGTGGTGTAGTTTGACCGCAGTGCAAGGCACGGTCTGCGCAATTTATTACGCTTTTTTCAATTAATCTTCGTCTACTACCTTATAATCTGCATCTACAACATTATCATCCGCTGCGCCGCCTGCATTTGCACCGCTTTGGTCTGCCTGACCTTGAGCCGCCTGCTGTGCCTGAGCCGCATCTGCATAAAGCTTGGATGATACATCATAGAACTTCTTTGAAACTGCTTCGGTCTGTGCCTTTACAGCTTCTACATCGATTTCTTCTACTTTCAGCATATCCTTCAGTTTATCAACCTCTGCCTGGATGCCTGTCTTTTCGTCAGCAGAAATCTTATCGCCAAGGTCGGTGAGGGTTTTTTCGGTCTGATATACGATATTATCTGCCGCATTTCTTGTGTCAACGGCTTCCTTCTTCTTTTTGTCCTCTGCCGCAAACTGTTCAGCTTCTTTTACAGCCTTTTCGATATCCTCGTCAGAGAGGTTTGTGCTTGATGTGATTGTAATATCCTGACTGTTGCCTGTGCCCATATCCTTTGCAGTTACGTGAACGATACCATTGGCATCAATATCAAATGAAACCTCAATCTGGGGAACACCACGGGGTGCGGGAGGAATATTGTTAAGGCTGAAACGGCCAAGAGTTTTGTTGTATGCAGCCATTTCTCTCTCACCCTGAAGAACGTGAACCTCAACACTTGTCTGGCTGTCTGCCGCTGTGGAGAAAATCTGGCTCTTCTTTGTAGGAATAGTTGTGTTTCTTTCAATAATCTTAGTGAACACACCACCCATTGTTTCGATACCAAGTGACAAAGGAGTTACATCAAGAAGTACCAAGTCTTCAACATCGCCCGAAAGAACACCTGCCTGGATACATGCACCAAGTGCAACACATTCGTCAGGATTGATGCCCTTGTGAGGCTCTTTGCCGATAAGTCTTTGTACTGCTTCCTGAACTGCAGGAATTCTTGAAGAACCACCAACAAGAAGAACCTTATCTATTTCTGACGGGTTAATACCTGCATCAGAAAGTGCATTCTTGGTGGGAACCATTGTCTTTTCAACTAAATCTGCTGTGAGCTCGTTGAATTTCTGACGTGTAAGTGTGATATCAAGATGCTTGGGGCCTGTTGCATCTGCTGTGATAAAGGGAAGGTTGATATTTGAGCTCATAACGCCTGAAAGTTCAATCTTTGCCTTTTCAGCAGCCTCTTTAAGTCTTTGAAGTGCCATTTTATCGCTGGCTAAATCGATACCATTTTCCTTTTTGAATTCGTCAACCAAAAAGTCGATAATCTTCTGGTCAAAGTCGTCGCCACCGAGCTTGTTATTACCGCTTGTTGCAAGAACTTCAAAAACGCCGTCGCCGATTTCAAGAATTGATACGTCGAATGTACCACCACCAAGGTCATAAACCATTATCTTCTGGTCGTTGTCCTTATCAAGGCCGTAAGCAAGAGCCGCAGCAGTTGGCTCGTTGATAATTCTGAGAACTTCAAGACCTGCAATCTTACCTGCATCCTTTGTTGCCTGACGCTGTGCATCGCTGAAATATGCAGGAACTGTAATTACAGCCTGTGTAACTGTTTCGCCAAGGTAGCTTTCAGCATCGGCTTTCAGCTTCTGCAAAATCATAGCTGAAACTTCCTGAGGAGTGTACTTTTTGCCGTCGATATCTACCTTATAATCTGTACCCATTTCTCTCTTAATTGATGAGATTGTGTTGGGATTTGTGATTGCCTGTCTTTTTGCAACCTGACCAACAAGTCTTTCGCCTGTTTTTGTGAATGCTACAACAGAAGGAGTGGTTCTTGCACCCTCGGGATTTGCAATAACTGTGGGCTCGCCGCCTTCCATAACTGCAACACATGAATTTGTTGTACCTAAGTCAATACCTATAATTTTTGCCATAATAAATCACCTTTCTTTTTCTGTTATAAATATATTTTAGTCACAGATATTAAACCTGTCTTTGTAACTAAGTTAACTTTGTTTATGATGCAACCACTTAATTTGCAACTTTCACCATCGCAAAGCGTACTACCTTCCCCTTGCAGGTATATCCACTCATAAGTTCATCAGACACAGTATTTTCACCGAACTCCTCACTTTCTTCGTGCATAACCGCATTGTGAAGTTCAGGGTTAAATTCTTCGCCTACTGTTTTTATCTTTTCAACGCCCATTGCCGAGAGAACATCGTCAATCTGTTTTAAAATCATCTTAACGCCTTCTTTTAAGCTTTCTCCGCCATCCTCGGCATCTGCCGCAAGAACTGCTCTTTCAAGGTTATCCTTTACAGGAAGAATTTTTTCAACCGTGTCACAAACCGCCATTGAGTATAAATCCTCACGTTCTTTAGCTGTTCTCTTTTTAAAGTTGTCAAACTCCGCCGCATGACGCATCATTTTGTCTTTAAGCTGTTCGACCTCTTCCTTTAAAAGCTCTTCGGGAGATTTCTCCACGGTTTCTTCTGCTGTTTCTTCAACTATTTCCTCGGAAGCCGTTGTTTCCTCCTGAAGATTTTCTTTTGCTTCTGTGTTTTCCATTATTGTTCATCTCCTTTTCCCATGCCGTCGCCAAGTAAAATTTGTCTTGTTCCGAAATCCTTGGTCAGCACGCCGCTGAGCTGTGCCGTAAAGAATTCCAGTGCTGATATAATCTTGGAATAATCCATTCTTGCAGGTCCCAGAACGCCAAGCAGACCAATAAGCTTATCGGATGCCCGGTAGGGTGCAATCACCACACTGTTGGACTGAAGTTCGGGGATTGGAATTTCGTCACCTATCAGCACCTTGGTGGTATTTGTTGGATTTGCTGTCATGATTATTTTGCTGAGGTTTTCTTTGTCCTCAAGAATATTAAAAAGCTCTTTTACCTTATCAACATTGCTGTATTCGGGGAAGTTAAGTATATTTGAAAGTCCGTCAACGAAAATCTGTTTGCTGTCGATTTCAGAAACCGCCTCGTGAACAAGCTCAATTACAGATGTCAGTATCTCAAAGTTGTGACCGATTGCAGAACGTATTTCCATCATATTTGCAATGTTTATTTCGGAAATTGTAAGCCCCGAAAGGTTCTGATTAAGAATTCTGCTGAGCTCGTCGGCAAAGCCTTCGGATATATCCTGATTGAGTTTAAGCAGACGGTTTTTTATAATTCCCGATTTGTCCGACACAATCAGCATTGCGGTATAGTCATCAACCTTTACAACCTTGATGTTTTTAACCACTCCTGCCTCTGC
>JAZNVB010000113.1:0-7878 GCA_045592585.1 Clostridia bacterium | reverse complement strand
TAATTTGCTTGCGGTAGAACAAGTTTTTCGACAGTCTGAGAGGTGTGCCGTCCGCACACCGCTTTATATTTACTGAATATATTTTGCTTCAAATTCTGCATATTTTGCTTTGAATTCAGGGTCGTCGGATTTCATTGCACGGAGAGATTGGTGAAGGTTAAGGTTTTCTTCTTCCGCATCTATTATGCATCCGGCAATATTTGAACAGTGGTCGGATGTTCTTGCAAGATTTGTAAGAATGTCAGACCATACAAAACCTGTTTCTATACTGCAGGCACCTTGCTGCAATCTTTTGATATGCCCTGAACGCAGCTTTTCTTTAAGAACATCAATGACCTGTTCAAGTGGCTCAACATTTCTTGCAGAGCCAATATCATTTTCCTTGAATGCCTTCAGGGTATAATCAAGAATTTCATCCACCGCATTTGAAATATTGTCAAGTTCAGCATCTGCCTCTACCGAGAAAACAATTTCTTTTTGGTTTAACTCCTCACTTGCCTTCACTATGTTTACAGCATAGTCGGAAATACGTTCTAAATCACCTATTATTTTAAGAAGCTTTGCCGACTCTGCGCTGTCACGGTCACTTATCTGATATGCACTAAGCTTTACAAGATACGTGCCGATTACATCCTCATAATGGTCGGTTTTTTCTTCGGCATCTTTAATTCTTTTAGCCAAATCAGGTGAATAATTCTTTAAACAAACAAGGCTGTCTTTAAGGGCAAAAACTGCGCCCTTTGCCATATCAGCAGTAAGCTCGTGGCATCTTTCAATGGCAATAGAAGGTGTTGCAAGAAGTCTTTCGTCAAGCTCGGTAACAGTATCAGGAGTTTTTGCCTCGGGCACAAGGATATAAGCCAGTCTTTCAAGCAAGCCCGACATAGGCAACAAAATTACCGTACACACAATATTGAATATTGAGTGACAAACCGCAATTCCTGCCTGGTTGGTTGCCTGATTAAGAATTTCAGGTGCAAATGCTGTCTTTATAATGCTGAATACCACAAGACATACTACTGTACCGATAACATTAAAGGAAAGATGGACAAGGGCTGCACGCTTTGCGTTGCGGTTTGTACCAAAGGACGAAAGAATTGCCGTAATACAAGTACCAATATTCTGACCCATAATGATAGGGATTGCCGCACCATAAGATACAAGTCCGGTTGTAGCAAGAGCCTGCAAAATACCAACCGATGCAGAGCTTGACTGGATGATTGCCGTAAGAACAGCCCCTGCAAGCACACCCAAAATCGGGTTTTTAAACATTAAGAACAGATTCTTAAAGCCTTCAACATCCTTAAGCCCTGAAACTGCTCCGGACATAATATCCATACCAAACATCAGAACCGCAAAGCCAAGCAAAATGGAGCCTGTATCTTTTTTCTTATTATCCTTTAAAAACATAAAAAAGATTATGCCTACCAAGGCAAGTATCGGAGTGAATGACATAGGCTTTAAAAGCTGCACAAAAAAATTATCACCGCTTATTCCGCCAAGGCTTAAAATCCATGCTGTCACTGTTGTACCGATATTGGCACCCATAATAACATTGATTGCCTGCTTGAGAGTCATAAGGCCGGAGTTTACAAAGCCTACCACCATAACAGTAGTTGCCGACGAACTCTGAATTACCGCCGTAACTCCAAGACCGGTAAGCAGACCTGCAATTTTGCCTGTTGTCAGCTTGCCAAGCAAGGACTGAAGGCTTCCTCCTGCACGTCTTTCAAGGGCAGAACCCATAACGTCCATACCAAAAAGGAATAAACATAAACCACCGATTAGTTCCAACACATTAAAAATATCCATTTTTCATCTTCCTTTTCTTATGTAATATTATTCTCGTAAAACAAATTCAATATAACATAATAAACAGAATAAAAACAATAGATATTCCAAAGGATTAACTCAAGATTAACATAGAATTAACATAACGACCGTCGGTTATAATCCAAACGGTCTTTTCTGCATTATGTATTAAATTCAATAGTAACCCTTGTGCCTTTGTCTACCGCACTTTCAAGAGTTATTTCAGCATTGTGGTATGCTGCCCCGTGCTTAACAATGGAAAGTCCCAATCCGGTGCCTCCCACCTGCTTTGAATGGCTTTTATCCACACGGTAAAAACGTTCAAAAACTCTGCTTTGGTCAGGGTAAGGAATACCTATTCCCGTATCTCTTACAGTAAGGTACACCTTTCCGTCATCGCATCCGCTGACTACAATATCCACAGTTCCATTTTTCTTGTTATACTTTATTGCGTTGTCGCAAAGGTTATATATCATTTCACTAAGGATTTTTCTTGTTCCTAAAATCCTTGTGTGCTCGCCAAAAAGCCTTAATTCTATAAAATGCTTGTCTGCCACAGGCTTGAGCCGCTTTATAATTTCACAGGACAGTTCATACAAATCAACATTTTCCTTTGCTGTCTGCACAGACTTTTCATCTAGCTCGGACAGTTTGATGATATCCGTCACCAACGTAATAAGGCGTTGTGCCTCATCATAAATGGAGGTCGAAAAATCCACTACCGTGCTATCATCCGTCCCTCCCGCCTTCATCATTTCAGCAAAACCGGATATAGAGGTAAGCGGTGTTTTCAGTTCATGGGAGACATTTGATGTAAACTCTCGTCTTAACTGCTCACGCTTTGCACTTTCTGTAATATCTATAATCATAACCACAGTACCGATTACATTATCACCCTCAAACGCAGGGTTGGCAATCAGTTTGTATTTTTGCTCGTTTATATCAAGGTCACTTTCTGCTCTTTTACCACTCAGGGCTTTTTTTACCGTTGAACGAAAATTATTTGTGCTGTTAAGCATCAGAGCATTTTCCATTTGTGCACCTTCAGTTTCAAGAAGCCTTAAAGCAGAATGATTGCAACTTAGAATATTGCTGTGTATATCTGTTACAATCAGCCCTTCACTCATATTTTCGCTGATAAGCCTGAACTCTTCCTGCTTTTGCCTTGCCTCCTTTATCTGTCTGTCAATGGTTCTTTTTTGAGCAGATATTTTTTTCAGCAACGGTGTTAACTCGTCGTAGGTTTTGTTGTTTGCAGGATTATCAAGGTCAATATTATTTATTGGATTTACAATCGCTTTTGACAACCTGTGCGAAAGATACATCGAAATGCCCATAACAATAACGATAATCACTATAAGCGGCTGCATAAGCCCAAGTAAAATCGCTATAACAGAATTCTGTTTGGTTGACACCCTTAAATAGCTTCCGTCTTCGCGTTTTACCGCATAATATGAAATTTTTTTCATCATGGTATCCGAATATCTTGAGCTTGAACCCCAACCATTTTTTGCTGCCTCGGCGATTTCTTCACGTCCGATATGATTATCCAACTGTTCAGGGTTTGTCAGAGTATCGGCAATCACCGTTCCGTCGGGGGCAATAACCGTTATTCTTTTGTCATTGCCTTTAAAATTATCAACAAAGCTTATCCCTTCGCTTTCGATTGCATAGGATATGTAACTCACCTCGTTTTTCAGTTCGGACATTATCTGCTGTTCAAAGTATTCAAACAGTATTCCAAAAATTAAAACAAAGCTCACCAGCAAAACCAAAAGCGACGTCAGAAAGCTTGAACGAAAGATTTTTTCATTCATTTGCCATTTCCCCCAGCTTATATCCGATATTCTTTACTGTCTGTACCAACTCACCTGCACTGCCCAGCTTTACCCTGAGTTTGCGTATATGTACATCAAGGGTTCGGGATTCATCATAAAACTCGCCCCACACCTTTGAAAGAAGCACGTCACGTTTTACCACATTCCCCTCTGCCTCAAGCAACAGCATCAAAAGTGAATATTCCTTAAAGGAAAGATTTATATCTTCTCCCGCAACCTCCACAATATGCTTATCAGGATTAACATAAAGGTCGCCTGTGCGGTATTCATTCACCTTATTCGTCTTTTGGTACCTTCTGAGAACTGCACGGATACGTGACACCAGCTCGGTCATACCAAAGGGCTTTGAAATATAGTCGTCAGCCCCCATATCAAGACCTGTTACCTTGTCAAATTCGCTGTCCTTTGCGGTGAGCATTATAACGGGAATATTTTTTGTTTTTTCGTTGTTCTGCAGCTTTTCAAGAATTTGCAAACCATCCTCCTGAGGGAGCATTATATCAAGTAAAATCAGCTCAGGATGCGCTTTTCCCATTTCGGTCCAAAACTCCCCCGGCAAAGCATAGCCTTTAACATCATAGCCTTCCTTGCCAAGGGCATAGCACACCAGCTTGCGGATATTATCATCATCTTCAACACAATAAATCATTTGAAACACCTCCTGACTAATTACATTATACACCATATTTACCTCAAATTCAATATAATTCCGTATTGACATATGGGCAGAAATTTGATAAAATATTAACAGACGAAGTTATTGTCTGATGCTGAGGATAAGGGTTAGTCCTGAATCTGGGGCAAAGGTCAGAAAGTTTTGTTTGTATTTTCGCGCACCTTTGCACCTTTGCATCGGTGCTTGTTTTTTTCTGAAAAATGGGTATACTACCTTAAAAAAGGAGATGACCAATATGGATACAAGAATTGCAATAATCGGAATTATAGTTGAAAACACAGAATTTGCAGACGACATCAATCAGATTCTTCACGAATACGGAAGCTATATTGTTGGCAGAATGGGCATACCCTACCGTGAACGCAAGATATCAGTTATGAGCATAATTGTTGATGCATCAACCGACATTATCGGCGCTCTCTCAGGAAAGCTGGGTATGGTTAACGGTGTATCGGTAAAAACTGTTTATTCCAAGGAGTAGTTATGACAAATACGGATCTTATAAATAAACTTGCAAGCCAAAACATCCTTGAAAAAGAACAATTTGTGCAGCTTCTCTCCTCATACTCTGATGAGGATTTGGAGTTTGCACAGGAATTGGCACGACAAACCGCATTAAAGCATTTCGGCAACAAAATTTACATCCGTGGCCTTATTGAATTTACCAATATCTGCAAGCAGAACTGCCTTTACTGCGGTCTGCGTGCAGAAAACGGCAAAGTATCACGGTATCGACTTACTAAAGAAGATATTATGGAATGTTGTCGTATGGGATATGAACTTGGCTTTCGCACCTTTGTTTTGCAGGGGGGCGAAGACCCGCACTTTAGCGACGAGCTTGTTTGTGATATTGTGAAATCCATTAAAGCAGAATTCCCTGACTGCGCCGTAACACTTTCAATTGGCGAAAAGTCAAGGGATACATATCAGAAGTTTTTTGATGCAGGGGCCGACAGATACCTGCTTCGTCACGAAACAGCAAACCCTGAGCACTATTCGCAATTACATCCAAAGAATCTTAATCTTGCCAGTCGCAAGGAATGTCTTTTTAATCTTAAAGACATCGGTTTCCAGACAGGTTGCGGATTTATGGTTGGCTCACCCTTTCAGACCTTTGAAACATTGGCAGAGGATTTGCTTTTTATCAGCGAGATTCAGCCGCAAATGGTTGGCATCGGGCCTTTTGTTCCTCACAAGGATACGCCCTTTGGCACGGAACCCCGGGGCAGCTTAGAGTTGACATTGTTTTTATTGGCATTGGTAAGGATAATGCAGAAAAATGTTCTTCTTCCCTCCACTACCGCTTTGGGAACAATTCATCCACAAGGCCGTGAAATGGGAATTTTATCGGGTGCAAATGTTGTAATGCCCAACCTTTCGCCCATATCTGTAAGAAAAAAATATATGCTGTACGACGGCAAAATCAGCACCGACGAGGAAGCTGCCGAAGGCGTTGAGGCATTGAAAAAAAGAATGAAAAAAATTGGCTATGAAATCACCGTATCACGGGGAGATTTTGAAAACATATCAAAGAAAGGATGATATATTATGGCAAAATATGACGTTAAATCATCGGTTGCAGAAGAGTTTATCAACCACGAAGAAATCCTGGAAACCATAGAATATGCAAAGGCAAACAAATCAAACAGAGAGCTTATTTTCTCCCTTATTAAACGTGCTGAGGACTGCAAGGGTCTTACCCACCGTGAGGCAGCAGTTTTGCTTGAATGTGATATTCCTGAAGCAAATGATGCAATTAAAGCGTTGGCAATAAAAATAAAAGAAAGAATTTACGGCAACAGAATTGTTATGTTTGCCCCCTTGTACCTTTCAAACTACTGTGTAAACGGTTGCACATACTGCCCCTATCATCACGGCAATAAATGCATTACACGCAAAAAGCTTACTCAGGACGAAATCCGTGCAGAGGTTGTTGCCCTTCAGGATATGGGACACAAGCGCCTGGCCATTGAGCTTGGGGAAGACCCGGTTAACAACCCAATTGAATACGTTCTTGAAAGCATTGACACAATTTACAGCATCAAGCACAAAAACGGTGCAATCCGCCGTGTAAATGTGAATATTGCGGCAACAACAGTTGAGAACTACCGCAAGCTTAAAGACGCAGGCATTGGTACATACATCCTATTTCAGGAAACCTATCACAAGGAAAATTACGAAACCCTTCATCCAACAGGCCCCAAACACAACTATGCATATCACACCGAGGCTATGGACAGAGCTATGGATGGCGGCATTGACGATGTGGGAATCGGTGTTCTGTTCGGGCTTGAGATGTACCGTTATGACTTTGTGGGTCTGCTTATGCATGCAGAGCATCTTGAGGCAGCAAAGGGTGTTGGTCCCCACACCATAAGCGTTCCCAGAATATGTCCTGCAGAGGGTATTGACAAGGACTCCTTTACCAACGCAATTTCTGATGACATTTTTGAAAAGATTGTTGCAGTTATCCGTATTGCCGTACCCTATACCGGTATGATTATCTCCACCCGTGAATCAAAAGCATCAAGAGAAAGAGTTTTGCGACTTGGTGTATCACAGATAAGCGGCGGCTCTAAAACATCGGTTGGCGGCTACATCCACGACGAGCCCGAGGACGAAAATTCTGCACAGTTTGACATCAGCGATACCCGCCCACTTGATGCCGTGGTTAACTGGCTTTTAGAGCTTGGCTACATCCCAAGTTTTTGTACCGCCTGCTATCGCGAAGGCAGAACCGGTGACCGCTTTATGGCACTTGCCAAATCAGGTCAGATTGCAAACTGCTGTCAGCCAAATGCTTTGATTACATTAAAAGAATATCTTACTGACTATGCATCACCACAAACGGTTGAAAACGGTTTAAAGGTTATCAAAAATGAAATTGAAAAAGTTCCCAACGAAAAAACAAGGGAACTTGCAAAAAAATATATTGCAGAAATTGAAGACGGGAAAAGAGATTTCCGTTTCTAATAAAAGAAAGAAAGGTTGATTTTAAAATGGTAAAACACGTAATTATATGGAACTTTAAGGAAGAATTGACTGCCGACGAAAGAGCTGTTGCTGCAGCAAAAATCAAGGAAGGTATCGAGGGTCTTATGGGTCAGATTGATGGCCTGACCGAAATCAAGGTTTACACCAATCCCCTTGCATCATCAAGCGGTGATTTAATTCTTGACAGCACATTTACAGACGAAGAGGCGCTCAAGGCATATCAGGTTAACCCCAAACACGTTGCTGTTGCAACTTATGTACGTTCTCAGGTTGGCAGCCGTGCAAGCTTTGATTATGAGATTTAATTTATAATAGTTTTTTAACTATCATAGGGGATAGCTAAAATAGTTTGGACCACAAAAAGACAATGAAAACAGAAAAACCGCATTCAAATGCGGTTTCAGCGTGTCGATAAAATCGACACGCTGACAAAGACATCGAAAAACGCAGGTATATTTTGTGAAATCGTTTTCGTCGGCGTACGTGGGTACGGTAGAGAACGATTTCGCAAAAAGCAAGCAACGGTGCGGCATTCTCGATGAGTGTCGCACCGTTTAA
>JAZNVB010000112.1:0-4078 GCA_045592585.1 Clostridia bacterium | reverse complement strand
GTGCGGCATTCTCGATGAGTGTCGCACCGTTTAATACATCACGGTGTGTCATAAATGCCATACCCTACATCTATTTAACTTTAATTTGCTTGCGGTAGAACAAGTTTTTCGACAGTCTGCAATGCGGCTCGTTTTGAGCCGCATTTGTTGTTCTGGCGCCGGAAAAAACTATTGCCAAAAGATGAAAAGTATAGTAAAATATAAATAATAAGAGTTTAGGGAGGCATATTTATGAAAAGATTTGCATTGATACTTTTTACACTGGCTCTGGCATTTTCAATGGTTACTGCAAGTGCAGAGGTGCCCGGGTTTATGACGAAGGCTTACAACAACTATACTGCTGACTATGGGTTTACAGTTACTTTTGAAAGCAGTGACGAAATTATTGCACTACTTGAAGAAATCGAAATGCCCGGGGAGGTAAATAATTTTATTGATATAAAAGCCCTTTTGGAGAGTATCTTATCTCAGGGTATGCAGATGAAGATGCAAATAAATACCAGCGATGATTACCGTAAAGCAGAACTTGCTTTGACCGCAGATGCTCAACCGGAAATCAATGTAAATTCTAATCTGTCCATAGGCGTTAAGTCAAAGGCAGGAATGTGGATGAAAATGGATTTAGATGCTGTTGAGCCTGTTCTTCAGGTTGTATATTCTTTGCCACTTTTAAATAAGTATATGGTAATAGATGTGTTTGAAATGTTGCCGAATGATGCCGAAAAGGAGGCGGTTCTTAACGTTCTGAATTCGGTATTTAACCGCGATTTTATAGACTCTGTAAATGAATATTCCGTGGAGCTCCTTGAAAAATATGCAGAAATCAAGGTGAGTGGTACTGTATGTACAGTAAAACTTGACAACAACGGTCTTGTTGCTATGATGGGTGAGATGGTTCCTGTCATTTCCACAAAGCTTGCCGATATAATAACAAACGCGTCGGTTGGGATGCAGGAAACAATGAGTGTCGGTGTTATAGGTGGTGCAGACGGCCCCACAGCTATTATGATTGAGCCGGAAGCAGAAAGTGACAGCGACTTTGCGTTCATTCCTGACATATCGGAAATGCAGATTTTGGGCAAGGAAGGTATTACATATAAATATTCCCTGGTTTCGGGTAAGATATCTGCTATTGATATGTCGGCGGATATTTCCTTTGATATTTCAAAATATGTGACAGATATTATAGGAGAGGATTGGGAGCTTAATTCAAAAGGAATTCTTGATTTTGCAGTAAAGGCCGGAATAAAGCTGACAAATGTTGGGAAGACAAAAGTAGAATTTCCTGTGCTGACACCGGAAAATTCCTTTAACATTATGGATATGATTCCTGAATATGATGAGGCGCATCCGGATGAGTATGTTCCGTCTTACCCCTATTATTCGGTGTGGATAGAAAGTGCCGAGCTTCCAATTATTGACGGAGAAATATATGTTCCGTTGCGGGCGACACTTGAGGGTGCATATGCTGATCAGGTCAGCGTTGGTTATGACAATGGGATAATTACTATGGAGTCGGAATATTTCCCTGGCTTTAAAAAAATGACGGTTTATGAAAATTCTACTGTTGCACATACAGACGGAGTTGAAAAAACGGTTTCAAAGGTAATAGTTAAAGATGGTGTAACCTATGTGGGGAAATCTCTTTTTGAGGAAATTTTTGATTGGGAATTAGGATATGCAAGCTATGACCTTATTAACAATTATTACGAGGCGACATTCTATACAGGGTCATTTTAAAAGATAATATATACATCTGCGGCGTGTCTTACGGCACGCCGCACTGTGTGTTGAATGGGTGTTAGAATATAATTAAATATAAATGAGGTAAAGATTTATGAAGGTAGTATTACAAAGAGTGACAGATGCATCGGTAGCAGTAGACGGAAAGATTATTGGTGAAATTGGCAGAGGCTATGTGGTGCTTCTTGGTGTTGGAAATAATGATACAAAGGAAATTGCCGAGAAAATGGCGGATAAGATTAAAAAGCTACGGCTGTTTCCTGATGAAAACGATAAAACCAATCTTTCAATAGATGATATTGGCGGCGAGGTTCTGGTTATTTCACAGTTCACCCTGTATGCTGATGCACGCAAGGGAACTAGACCTAGTTTTGTGGAGGCAGGTGCTCCCGATCTGGCAGAGGAGCTGTACGAATACTTTATTACTTTATGTGAAGACAGGTTTAAAAAGGTAGCCCATGGTAGCTTTGGTGCCAGCATGAAGGTTAGTTTGTGCAATGATGGTCCCTTTACCATTTGTCTTGAGATTGATTGATATGATTTATAAAAATATTAAACCGGCAGTATTTATCGACCGGCCAAACCGTTTTATCGCAAATGTCTGTATTGACGGCAAAACAGAAGTGTGCCATGTGAAGAACACAGGCCGTTGCCGTGAACTTCTTATACCGGGTGCAAGGGTTTTTGTACAGCAATCAGACAATCCAAACAGACGAACAAAGTATGATTTAATTGCCGTGTACAAGGACGATATTTTAATTAACATTGACAGCCAGGCACCCAACAAGGTTTTTGGCGAATGGTTGCAAAAAGGCGGATATTTTGCTGACGTAACAACAGTAAAGCCAGAATGTAAGTTTGGGGATTCGCGTCTTGACTTCTACTTTGAATATGGCGGCAGACGTGTATTTGCCGAGGTTAAAGGTGTTACTCTTGAACGGGATGGTGTATTTTTATTCCCCGATGCTCCTACCGAGAGGGGAGTGAAACACTTAAAGGAGCTTTGCAGATGTGTTGATGCAGGCTTTGATGCCTATGCGGTATTTGTGATTCAGGCAGAGGCTGCGAGATATTTTACACCCAATAGTGAAACCCATCCGGCATTTGCCGATGCACTGAAATATGCTGTCCACAGGGGTGTAAAGATTTTGTGCCTTTGTTGTAATGTGACACCGGAGTCATTGGAGATAAAGGAGTTTGTGCCGACAAAAATATAAAAGTATAACAATATTCTGTAAAAATACGATTACTTGAATAAAAGCGATAGCATATTTGGGCAAAACAACCAAAATATAACGGAAAACTTAGGGGCAAAATTGGATAATGTTCATTGACATAAATAAAAAAGTGTTATATAATGAAATGTGCTGATAATATAAATGATTGGCAAAATGGTTGTTTAAAAGGGTGGGTTATATGTACAGAAGATATTTTAAACGCTTGATGGACGTTGTTTGTTCGTTGGCGTTTATGATAGTTTTCTTCTGGCTTTACATAATCATTGCCGTTCTGGTTCGTGCAATGCTTGGTAGCCCTGTGATTTTTGCACAGGAGCGTCCGGGTCTTAACGGTAAGATTTTTAAGGTGTATAAGTTCAGAACAATGACCAACGAGAAAGACAGCAATGGCGATTTTCTTCCTGATGAGCAAAGAGAAACAAAGTTTGGCAATCTTTTGAGATTGACAAGCCTTGATGAGCTTCCTCAGGTTTTTAACATTTTTAAAGGAGATATGTCAATTATCGGTCCCAGACCGATGATGCAGATGTATCTTGACAACTGCACTGAAGAGGAACTTAAAAGACAAGCGGTCAGGCCGGGGCTTTCAGGACTTGCTCAGGTGCAGGGAAGAAACAATCTTCCATACGACGAAAGATTTGCCTATGATTTGGAATACATAAACAACATTACCTTCTGGGGCGACATAAAGCTGATATTTAAAACTCTGGTTAAAGTAGTTAAGCATGAAGGCGTTGTTGGCGAAGAGCTTCCGGGTCTTGAAGAAGAACAAAGAGAGAAGGTTGCACAGTGAAGTATTCTGTTTTAATGTCTGTATATAAAAAAGACAATCCTGACTTTTTGAAGGCGGCGCTAAAGAGTATTTATGAGGAGCAGACCAAAAAGCCCGACGAAATTGTTGTGGTTTTTGACGGGACACTTACTGACGAACTTTATACAACATTAGACGAGTTTAGGAAAGGTAAAGAAGAGTTTGTCTTTTATTATCCGCAGGAGGTAAATCGTGGCCTGGGCGAGGCTCTGCGAATCGGTGCTGAGAAGTGTACGGGTGATTATATTTTTAGAATGGATTCGGATGATATCAGTCTTCCTGACAG
>JAZNVB010000111.1:0-20352 GCA_045592585.1 Clostridia bacterium | reverse complement strand
GCAAATCGGAGATGTGCTGGCATCGGGCAAAAGGCACGATGGCAGAGCCCCCGACTATGACGACTGGGAGCTTAACGGTGATTTGTTGTTCTATGACGATATGCTGGATATCCCATTCGAGGTTTCAAGTATGGGTATCCGTGTTTCGGAGGAATCCCTTAAACGTCAGTTGAAAGCCGCAAAGTGCGAAGAACGTGCAAGTCTTCCTTACCACAGAGACCTTCTGGCAGGCAGACTTCCCTATACAATAGGCGGAGGAATTGGCCAGTCACGAATTTGCATGTACATTCTTCACAAGGCGCATATCGGAGAGGTTCATGCTTCTGTATGGCCGGAAGAAATGATTGAAGAATGCAGAGAATACGGAATCAATTTACTTTAATAAACTGCTCTCAGTGGTCGGTATGACTACTGAGAGCTGCTTTTTTTGTTCAATGTATTCAAATATAAAAGATTTTTCAAAATGTCATTGAAAATTAGTGCAATATATTGTATAATAAAGATATCTATAGACAAAAAGCAATTTTGTTGTGAAAGGAACGATAAATAATGAAAAAACTACTTGCTATACTTATGATATGTGTTATGTCGGTATCATCTGCAGCTTTTGCTGCCGATTTTGTGGATATGCCTAACGACTGGTCAACCACAGCTATTGAAAATGCTGTTGAAAATGGCTTGATGACGGGCAGCAACGGATATGTTTATCCCAATAACAATATGACCAGAGCCGAGATGGCAACAATTATGGTTCGTGCCTGCGGTGCAACCAATGATGCGGATATTTCTGCATTTACCGATGTTTCAACCGATGACTGGTTCTATTCTTCAATGTCCAAGGCTGTTGCTATGGGTGCGTTCAATGGCTCTGACAACAAGCTCAATCCTGACAACAATATTACAAGACAGGAAGCTTTTGTTGTTCTCTCACGTGTTTTTGGTCTGGACACCAATGAAAAAATAGATGTATCGGTTATTGATACCTTCAAAGACAGTGATCAGGTTGCAGATTGGGCAAGATCAGGTGTTGCAGCTATAATTTCAAAGGGCTATGTTGGCGGTGCAGACGGTTACCTTAACCCAACAGCCAACATTACAAGAGCAGAGTTTGCTGTTGTAATGGACAGACTTGTGAAATATTATATTGATGACCCCGAAACCACCACACTTCCTTCAGATGGAAACGTGATGATTCGTGTGGGCGGTCTTAAGCTTGACGGTGTTAAAAGTGAAAATCTCGTTGTTATCGGTGATGGCGTGGGAACATCTGAAATGAGTATGGTAAACGCAGATCTTACCGATGCACTGGTTGTTCGTGGTGGTGCAAATGTTATGGTTGACGGTGCATTTGCAAGCATCAAGATAATTATGCCTAATCTCAGGGTAGAAGGAAATCCTTCAAGAATCAAAAAAGTTCACGTTTGCAAAAACAGCACATATTCAATGGGTAATTTGCTTCTGAACGATAAGCCAGTCGAGGAACAAAATGAGCAGTAAGGAACAAAACGGTTACGAAATATCAAAAGCAAAATATCGTATTGCCGGCATTGATACAGGTCTCATTCTGCGTAAAGGCGGGATAATTGAGGCTCAGGCAAGGGAATATCTTTGTGACTTCCCGGGTGACCCTAAGATTGTTGTAGGTCTGCCTGACGAGTATATTGCTCAAAAGCGAGCTGCTGTTCCGCATATGTCTGATTTTGAGGTTGAGTATATGTGGAGTGGTGCAGAATTTTGCACAAGACTTCTTGAATTTGATGGATTTATGCTTCATGCATCGGGTGTGGTTTACGAGGACAGAGCATATCTTTTTTCAGCTCCAAGCGGAACGGGCAAATCAACTCACACAACCATCTGGCGAAAAACCTTTGGAGAGGAAAACACCTATATAATTAACGACGACAAGCCTGTTATCCGTATGATTGACGGCAAGGTGCTGGTTTTTGGAACGCCCTGGAGTGGCAAAACAGATCAGAACAAAAATAAAGCTGTTCCTTTGCAGGGAATATGTTTCCTTGAAAGAGCTGCCGAAAATCGCATTGAGGTTATGCCTACCCGTGAGGCGGTGCATAAGATTCTTGACCAGACCATCAGGCCAACAGATGTAGAGCATATGTCAATACTTCTTGATTTGCTTGACAGATTGCTGAAGAATATAAAGGTGTATAAGCTTTATTGTAATATGGAAAATCAGGCGGCAATTGTTGCCTATAACGGAATGAATAACGAAAGGGGCGGTTGCTGTGAAGATTAAAAGTGATTTTATGCTGCGAGAGGTTGCGGGGTACTATGTGGTTGTGCCTGTGGGCAACGGCGCCGTTGATTTCAATGGGGTTATAAACCTGAATGAAAGCGGTGCGACTCTCTGGAGAGCTATGGAGAAAGATGTAACCGAGGCAGAGCTTGTTGATGCGCTTATGGCAGAATATGAAGTGGATGCAGAAAGAGCTAAATGTGATGTTGCGGCTTTTGTTAAAAAAATGAAGGATGCAAAGCTGATTGAAGAATAGCTTGCAGCCGGTGGTAAGGCGGTGAGTCGGTGGACAGAATTGAAAAAGCGATAGCAGAAAAGGGAATATATGCCGGAAAAACCGTAGGGAACAGTATGAATCCTATGCTTGTTGAGGGCAGAGATACAGTGCTGATAAAAAAAGCGGAGTTTCCTTTAAAAAAGAATGATATTCCTGTATACAGACGGCTAGACCACTATACGATGCACAGAATTATAAAGGTTACAAAAGATGGTAAGTATGTCATTAACGGTGACAACCGACCCGATTACGAATATGATATAACCGACAGGGACATTGTTGGTGTACTTGCCGCCTTTTATCACAACGGCGAGTATATTGAGTGTGGCAGTGATAAAGACATTTATTATGCAAAACGGGCAAGACGCACGTATCCATTAAGGGTTATAAAAAGTCTTCCAAGAAGAATTAAGGCAAAATTAAAAAGAATATTTAATAAGCAGGAAAACCGTCTTTAAAGGCGGTTTTCCTGCTTATTATATTCTGGAATAAAAAGGCTCTGCGTCAGATGTCATAATCTCAAGCTCAGGGAAACGATTTGCAAAAAAGTCTGTAAGATAGTCGCATATTATATTTTCCGTTTCAAAATGTCCTGCATCAATAATATTTAAACCAAGCTCAAAGGCAGAACGTGCATGCTCGTGCCCCAAATCGGCAGTGACATATGCATCTGCCCCAGAATGAAATGCTGAATATATGCCTTCCTTTCCGCCGCTGCCCGAACATAATGCAACAGTCCGGATAGATTCGTCAAGGTTGCCTGAATATTTAATGGCGGTACATCCAAGAATGTTTTTAATGTGCAAAACAAAATCTTCCATTGACATGGGGTATTCAAGTATTCCCACACAACCGATTGGAGAGAAGGAATTCCCCTGACCGTCGGTGCACTCTTCTTCGGTAAATCTGCGCACATTTTCAAGCCCAAGCCGGTGGGCAAGAAGGTCATTCATTCCGCCGTCAGCTTTGTCAAAATTGGTATGCATGCTGTATACGGATATGTTGTTTTTAATTACATTGCGCACCATACTGCCAATGGGGTCGCCTTCGGTTACCGAATAAAGAGGCTTAAAAATCATCGGATGATGGGAGATAATCAGGTCTGCGCCAAAATCGACAGCTTTTTTTACGTTTTCGGTGGTCAGGTCAAGACAGATAAAAACCTTGTTTATTATCTGTGTTTCATCACCTACCATAAGACCTACATTATCCCAGGGCTCTTTAAGAGATGAAGGGGCAATCCCCTCCAAAACCTCAATTATTTCATATAATCTTATCATTTGAATTCACCTTTCGTTTAAGACTTTCAGCAGATTTTGTGTTTCTTCAAGTTCTTTTTCGGTTTCGGGGTTTTGGGATTTTTTAAGTCCCTCTATTCGCTTATTCAGTTTGTTTAAAACGGATCTTTCATATTGCTCAACCAAATGTGGCGAAGTTTTGTCAAGGTCTTTGCCCAAATAAAGCTCCTTAAGAGTATATGGCATATTGCCGGCAGGTTTTGCGGTGATAATATTATAAATCTTTTCTTCCTCGGACTGCAGGTATTCGGCTGTTATTTCATATCCTTTTTCACACAGATACTGCCTGAGTTCGGTAACTGCTGTCATTGGCTGAAGGATAAGAAGTTTTGCATTTTTTACAATGTCCGGAGATGCCGCCAAAATGTCTGCAATCAGGATTCCTCCCATACCTGCAATAATTATAACCTCGGGGTTATCACCTTCGCAAAGGGTGGTGAGCCCTGGGCCAAGCCGTGTTTCAATTTTTTCTGCAAGACCGTGGGCGTGGATGTTTGCGGCAGCCCGTGCAAGAGGCCCTTTTTTTATGTCCGAAGCAATTGCCCGTGGCGCCAGACCGTCTTTGACTAAAGCAATAGGAATATATGCGTGGTCTGTACCTATGTCTGCCGTGCAGGAATTAGGCGGTACAAGCTCGGCAATTTTTTTTAGTCGTGGGTTAAGATTAAGGCTATTTTCACTCATAAATTTTCTCCGCTTTTAGAATATATATTTATTATACATTTGAAGAAATTGTTTTGTCAACTAAAAAAAGGATTTTTAAGATAAATGCAGAAAAATACATTTGTAAGGAAATTTCCGTAAAAAGCAGGTGAAAAAATGACCATAAGAGAGAGAATTGAAGAAATAGAGAAAAAAACTCTCAGCCCATATGCGGTTTTAAGTTCAAAAAGCATTGGCCGTGCCCGTGCCGAAGAACCCAGCGAAATTCGCACAGAGTTCCAGCGCGACAGGGACAGAATTATTCATTCCAAGGCATTCAGGCGACTGAAGCATAAAACCCAGGTATTTTTATCACCCGAGGGCGACCATTACAGAACACGTCTTACTCACACTCTTGAGGTTGCACAGATTGCAAGAACGGTTTCCCGTGCTTTGGGGCTTAACGAGGATTTGACCGAAGCGATAGCATTAGGCCACGATTTGGGGCACACTCCCTTTGGCCATGCAGGTGAACGCACAATTGACCATCTTTGCCCCGGAGGTTTTCGGCACAATGAGCAAAGCCTGAGAGTTGTTAATGTTCTTGAACGCAAGGGCGGTCTTAATCTTACGGCAGAGGTCCGTGACGGAATTCTTTGCCATACAGGTGACAAAATGCCCCAGACTTTAGAGGGCAAGGTGATAAGACTCGCCGATAAAGTTGCATACATAAACCACGATATCGACGATGCCACCCGTGGCGGAGTTATGAAGCAGGAGGATATTCCCAAAGAATTTGTCAAAATTTTGGGGAAAACTCATTCTGAAAGAATTGATTCAATGATAAACGGTATAATTCGTTCAAGTGACGGAAAAGCTGATATCACGATGGATGCGGAGATATATGAAGCAATGATGGGTCTTAGACGGTATATGTTTGATCACGTATATCTCAACGATTATGCAAAAAACGAAGAAAAGAAGTCTTTTAATGTTATAAAATCACTTTTTGAACTGTTTATGGAAAAACCGGAGCTGATTTCCGAGAACGTGCGTGAAATCAGTTGCAGCGAGGATAATATGATTGTTGTCCGTGACCATATAGCAAGTATGACTGACAGATATGCCCTGAGCCTTTTTGAGAAATATTTTATCCCCAAATCCTGGCGGGGTTGATATTTTTTCTATAAAATAAAAAAGGAGACGGTAGATTTTTGTCGAATAAAAATATACGAGGTGGTGAGAGTTTGAAACAGTCGGTAGACTTTCAGGATTTTATTGACGAGGTTGTGCAGAAAAATGATATTGTTGACCTTATTTCACGTTATGTGACCCTTAAGCGTGTGGGAAACCGCTTTCAGGCTCTTTGCCCTTTGCATAACGATAAAAAAACACCGTCGTTTTCGGTTTCACCGGACAAGCAGTTGTTTCATTGCTTTGGTTGCGGCGCCGGAGGAACTGTTATTAACTTTATAATGGCAAAGGAAAACCTTGATTTTATGGAGGCGGTAAAGCTTCTGGCGGAACGTGCCGGAGTTCCCATTCCCGATTATCGCAGTGCTGCCGAGAAGAACCGTGCGGCACAGATACACGAAAAGAAAAAGCGAATGTATGAAATGAATGCCGAAGCGGCAAGGTTCTTCTTTAATCAACTGATTGCCCCGGAAAACAAACAGGCACTTGACTATCTTAAAAACAGAAAGCTTCTTAATTCCACGATAAAAAGTTTCGGGCTTGGTTATGCACCGGATTCCTGGTCGGCCCTTATTGATTTTATGAAGACTAAAGGCTATTCCGACGAAGAGCTTTTGGAGGTTGGCCTTGCGGTGAAGCGTGACAACGGCACATATTTTGACAAGTTCCGCGACAGAGTGATGTTTCCTATCGTTGATTTGCGTGGGAATGTGATTGGATTTGGCGGCAGAATTTTAACCGATAAGGAAAATGCACCAAAATATCTTAACTCTCCCGAAACGTTGATATTTCAAAAGAAGGAAAATTTGTTTGCAATGAACAAGGCAAAGAATTCCAAGGCAGGTCAGATTTTGGCAATGGAAGGGTATATGGATGTTATATCTCTTCATCAAAGCGGATTTGACAATGCTGTTGCATCGTTGGGCACGGCATTCACCCCTCAGCAGGCAGAGTTGATAAAGCGGTATTCCGATAAGGTTGTATTGTGCTATGATGCTGACGAGGCGGGACAAAAAGCCACCGACCGTGCAGGTGAAATTCTTAGGGAAGCAGATATAAAGACCAAGGTTTTAAAAATAACCGATGGTAAGGACCCCGATGAATATATTAAGGTTAAAGGTGCCGAGATGTTTCAGCTTCTGGTGGAGAATGCCGAGAGTTTTATTGAGTATAAAGTTCACACAATTGAGAAAAAATTTAATCTTGAAGACCCTGTTGCAAAGATAGAGTTTGTTGAACAGGTTGCAAAGGTTATGGCAGGGATAAAAAGCGATGTTGAACGGGAGGTATATATTAAAAGATGTGCCAGAAATCTTGACATCTCTCCCCAAAGCATTCAGGCGCAGGTGGATGACTACTTGCGAAAAAAGAAAATGTTTGACAGAAACCGTGATATCCGGCAGGAAAAACGGGATTTTGAAAGCCGAACAGGCGGACGGTCGGATCTTGACAAGATGCGGCTTTACAATGCTGAAAAGCTCTTGCTTAACCTGATTTGCGAAAAGGAAATCTTTAGGGAAGTAAAGGACAAGCTATCCCCCGAAGACTTTTCGGAAGGGCTGCACCAAAGGCTGGCGAAAATAATCTTTGACACCTTGAATAACGGCGAAAAATTAAATCCGGTAAAGGTTATATCGCAGTTTGATGAAAACGATTTAGGAATGGTGTCCGAAATTCTCTCGGATGACAAAAATGTTGACAACAAGGCCGAGGCGGTAAAAATGCCGCTGAAGATTGTTCTTGATTATAAAACAAAAAAGGCAGATGCGGCTACTGCACAAGGTGGCGATGCGGCTAAACTGCAGGAGATAATGGACAGATTAAAAAAGGAAAAAAAGTAGAAAGGCGAAGAAAAGATGAGCAATAAGAATACCGAAAAGGTAGAAGAAACAAAGAAGACCATTTCAAAGGAAATGCAAAAGCAGGCAGTTCAGGAGCTTGTGGAGCTTGGAAAGAAGCAGGGCGAGCTTACCATGGGTGATATTTCTGCAAAGCTTGAAGCGGTTGAAATGGAGCCTGAACAGATTGAGAGAATTTATGACCTTATTGAAAAACAGGGCATAGAAATTGTTGGTAACTTCGGCGACGAAATTCCCGAGCTTGAAGAACCCGATGATGATTTTGAAATCAGTGAGGACGAGCTTGCCGACCTGTCTGTTCCTGACAGTGTCAGCATTGACGACCCTGTGCGTATGTACCTTAAGGAAATCGGTAAGGTCCCCCTTCTTTCGGGACAGGAGGAGGCCGACCTTGCACAGAAGATGGCAGATGGCGACCTTGATGCAAAGCATCGTCTTGCAGAGGCAAATCTTCGTCTTGTAGTTAGTATTGCAAAAAGATATGTTGGCCGCGGAATGTTGTTTCTTGACCTTATTCAGGAAGGAAACCTCGGTCTTATTAAGGCGGTTGAAAAGTTCGACTATACAAAAGGTTACAAATTCAGTACTTATGCTACCTGGTGGATAAGACAGGCCATTACCCGTGCCATTGCAGACCAGGCAAGAACAATTAGAATTCCTGTTCATATGGTTGAAACAATCAATAAATTTATTCGTGTAACCCGTCAGCTTGTTCAGGAACTGGGCCGTGACCCTCTGCCCGAAGAGGTTGCAAAGGAACTTAATATGCCTATTGACAAGGTTGGCGAAATTATGAAAATTGCTCAGGAGCCTGTGTCATTGGAAACCCCGATCGGTGAAGAGGAGGACAGCTCGTTGCAGGATTTCATTCAGGACAACGAAACCCCTGCACCTCAGGATGCGGCAACATTCAGACTGCTTAAAGAACAGCTTGTTGATGTGCTTGGCACTCTTACCCCCCGTGAGGAAAAGGTTCTTCGCCTGAGATTTGGTCTTGACAATGGCAGAGCAAGAACTCTTGAAGAGGTTGGTAAGGAATTCAACGTAACCCGTGAGAGAATTCGTCAGATTGAGGCAAAGGCTCTCCGCAAACTCAGACATCCAAGCCGCAGCAAAAAACTTAAGGATTATCTCGAATAATTATATCAAACACACAGGGGACGGTATTTCCGTCCCCTGTGTGTTCGTGTGGCAACAATCGGAACAAATAGATTGTTCCAATGGGAATATTATATTATACAAATCTTATTTTTTGTAAAAATGGTATCATTTGGTGGCATAGCTTTTTAAAATGTATGTCAAACTACTTGAAAAATTGAAAGAACTGTGATAAAATGTAATTTCAAAATAAATCTGTTGAACTATTAACAGGATGGAGGTATTTTTATGCATATTTTGGTTACAGGCGGTGCAGGATATATCGGAAGCCACACTTGTGTTCAGCTTCTCAACGCAGGCTATGAGGTAACTGTCGTTGACAATCTCTCAAACAGTTGCGAGGAGTCCCTTAACCGTGTTAAAAAGATTACGGGCAAGGATTTGAAATTTTACAAAATTGATATGGTGGACAAGGATGAATTTGAGCTTGTTTTTAAAGAGAACAAATTCGATGCAGTTATCCATTTTGCTGGCCTTAAGGCCGTGGGCGAATCTGTGGCAATGCCTTTGGCGTATTATCACAACAACCTTTACAGCACAATCAATCTTTGCGAACTTATGAGACTTTACGGGGTTAAAAAGCTTGTGTTCAGTTCTTCGGCAACGGTTTACGGCAAGCCGCACACTGTTCCCATCTGCGAGGATTTTCCGCTATCATGCACAAATCCCTATGGCAGAACAAAGCTTATGATTGAAGAAATTCTTCGTGACCTTGCAGTTGCCGACAGCGAATGGGATATTGCTATTCTTCGTTATTTCAACCCTGTTGGCGCTCACGAAAGCGGTCTTATTGGTGAGGACCCACGTGGAATACCCAACAACCTTATGCCATACGTTTCACAGGTCGCAATAGGCAAGCGCGATTATGTTCACGTGTTTGGCAACGATTATGACACCCCCGACGGCACAGGTGTTCGTGACTATATTCACGTTATTGACCTTGCTGACGGTCATCTTTGTGCACTTAAAAAGATTGAAAACCACGTTGGTGTTGTTACATATAACCTTGGCACCGGCCACGGCTACAGCGTTCTTGATATGATAAAGGCATTCGGCAAGGCTTGTGGCAAAGAGCTTGACTACAAAATCGAGGCAAGACGTCCCGGCGACATTGATGCCTGCTATGCAGACCCCAAGAAAGCTAAGGAAGAGATTGGTTTTGTGGCAAAGAAGAATCTGGAGGATATGTGTGCCGACACATGGAGATGGCAGCAGAATAACCCCAATGGATACAACGCATAATTTAACCTTAAACAGTATTTTGCAACAGAAGATCCGCTAAATGCGGTGGAAGGAGTTTCAATGAACGAATACCAAAGCAACATTCGCAATTTTTCAATTATTGCACATATTGACCACGGAAAGTCAACTCTGGCTGACCGTCTTCTTGAATTGACGGGAGCTCTTACCAACCGTGAAATGCAGGACCAGGTTCTTGATAATATGGAGCTTGAAAAGGAGAGAGGCATTACCATCAAAGCCCGTGCAGTGCGCCTTTTGTACTCTGCCAAGGATGGTCAACAGTATGTTCTCAACCTGATTGATACTCCCGGACACGTTGACTTTAACTATGAGGTTTCCCGCAGCCTTGCAGCTTGCGAAGGTGCTGTGCTAATAGTCGATGCAGCTCAGGGAATTGAGGCGCAGACTTTGGGTAATACCTATCTTGCTCTTGAGCACGACCTTGAGCTTGTTCCCGTTATCAACAAAATTGACCTTCCTTCAGCTCAGCCAGAGGTTGTAAAGCAGGAGATTGAGGATGTTATCGGTATTGAGGCGCAAAATGCGCCTTGCGTGTCGGCGAAAAACGGTATAAATATTGAAGCGGTTCTTGAAAGAATTGTGGAGGCTGTTCCACCACCAAAAGGCGACGAAAGTGCACCGCTTAAAGCGTTGATTTTTGACTCATACTATGACAGCTATAAAGGTGTAATTGCATATGTTCGCGTTATGGACGGTAAGGTTAAAACCGGTGACCTTATTAAAATGATGGCAACCGGTAGCACCTTTGATGTTGTGGAGGTTGGATACCTTAATCCCATGGGTATGCTTCCTGCCAAAGAAATCAAGGCAGGCGAGGTTGGATATATTGCGGCAAGCATAAAGAATGTCCGTGATGTTCGTGTTGGTGACACAGTAACAACGGTAGAAAAGAGTGCTGCCGAGGCACTGCCTGGCTACAAGGATGTTCAGCCAATGGTATATTCGGGTGTATATCCTGCTGACGGCGCAAGATACAATGACCTTCGTGATGCCCTTGAAAAGCTTCAGCTCAATGATGCGGCTCTTCAGTTTGATGCTGAAACCTCGGTGGCGTTGGGTTTTGGATTTCGATGCGGATTTTTGGGTCTTTTGCATATGGAAATTATTCAGGAACGTTTAGAGAGAGAATATAATCTTGATCTTGTTACGACG
Source organism: Clostridia bacterium (assembly GCA_045592585.1). Lineage (GTDB taxonomy): Bacteria > Bacillota > Clostridia > Monoglobales > Monoglobaceae > SIG440. The sequence continues at coordinate 9,255 of JAZNVB010000111.1, read as the reverse complement.
GCCCCTTCGGTTGAGTATCAGGTGTTTAAAACAGACGGGTCAATGATAACCATATCAAACCCCACCAACATGCCTGAGCCACAGGAGATTGACTATATGACCGAGCCTATTGTTGCGGCCAATATAATGACTCCTAAGGAATTTGTGGGCAGCATAATGGAACTTTGTCAGGAACGCCGGGGCACATACATTGATATGACATACCTGGACCAGAACCGTGTAACCTTGCAGTATGAGCTGCCTCTTAATGAAATCATTTACGATTTCTTTGATGCACTTAAATCAAGAACAAGGGGTTATGCATCATTTGATTACGAAATGAAGAACTATCAGAAGTCCGAGCTTGTTAAGCTTGATATTTTGCTTAATGGCGATATGGTTGATGCGCTTTCCTTTATTGTTCACAAAGACAGCGCATATGCCCGTGGCAGACGCATTGCTGAAAAGCTTAAGGACTCAATCCCACGTCAGCTTTTCGAAATTCCTATTCAGGCGGCGATTGGCAGCAAAATTATTGCTCGTGAAACTGTTCGGGCAATGCGCAAGGATGTTCTTGCCAAGTGTTACGGCGGTGATATCACCCGAAAGAAAAAACTGCTTGAAAAGCAGAAGGAAGGTAAAAAACGTATGCGTCAGGTGGGCTCTGTTGAAGTGCCCCAGGAGGCGTTTATGTCGGTGTTGAAGCTGGATTAAAGGAGAAAGAAAATGAAAACCTTAGGGCTCTATATTCATATTCCTTTTTGTAAATCAAAGTGCGGATACTGTGATTTCAATTCCTATGCAGGAAAGGAGGAATTGATAGAGCCCTATTTTGATGCACTTAACAAAGAAATTAAGCTGATGGCTAAGACTTATAAGGGAACTGTTGATACCATATATTTTGGTGGAGGAACTCCAACATCTGTAAATCCTGAACTTATTTGTCAGGTGCTTGAAAATATTAAAGAAAACTTTGAACAATGTTCAAATATAGAAATTACCTCAGAATGCAATCCGGGCACCATTGGTTTTAACGGATTGTGCGAATTGTTTAACGGTGGAATAAACCGTCTGAGCATAGGCTTGCAGTCGGCAGATAACGGCTGCCTAAAGACCTTGGGCAGAATTCATACTATTGAGGATTTTGACAACTGTTTTAATAATGCACGTAAGGCGGGGTTTAATAATATTTCTCTTGACCTGATGTATGGGTTACCCAACCAGACAATAGATAATTGGACAGAAACTTTGAACGCTGTAATTAAGTTTAATCCTGAACATATCTCGGCATATGCATTGAAGATTGAAGAAGGCACGCCATTTGCTAATGCAAATTTAAACCTACCCGATGATGATTTGGTTGCTGATATGTATGAGTATGCAGTACGGTTTTTGAGCAGCGAAGGCTACAACCGTTACGAAATTTCAAATTTTGCAAAAGACGGATTTGAATCACGACACAATTTAAAGTATTGGCAATGCAACGATTTTTTAGGCTTTGGGGCAGGTGCGTTTTCATGTGCTGATGGTTTCAGGTTTTCAAATGCATTGGATATAGAAGAATATATTGATTGTATAAGGAATAAAAAAAGTGCAGAAGTTTACAGAGAAGAACTGTCCGACTTTGACAAAATGAGCGAATTTGTGTTTTTAGGCTTACGCCTTGAAAGCGGAATTAAGGAAAAAGAGTTTCAAAACAGGTTTAATTTGAACATCGATGAAGTATTTGACAAGCAAATAGAAAAATACACAAAAACTGATTTTTTAATCAGGGAAAACGGCAAAATCAGCTTTTCGGATAAAGGCTTTTTTGTAAGTAATATAATACTTGCAGATTTTGTTTAAAATTTTACTTGCAGAATTGAAAGCATTGTGGTATACTCATTAGGTAGCTTAATATACAAGCCCTTTTATCTTAGGAGAGGCTTGTTAAGATAGGTTTGTGAAATATTTGTGATTAAATTGAATATATGCCTACATAGTTAAATGGATATAAGAACCGCACGCCGTAACCAAAATCAGAGTTTTTGACGGCTGGGCGAACCTTGTTATTCGCTCCGCTCATAATATACAAGCCCTTTTATCTTAGGAGGGGCTTGTTGAGATAGATTTGTAAAATATTTGTGATTAAATTGAATATATGCCTACATAGTTAAATGGATATAACAAGCCCCTCCTAAGGGCTAGTTGTAGGTTCGATTCCTACTGTGGGTGCCAAAAAGCGACTTGCCAAAGCAAGTCGCCTTTTTATTAAAACTTTATTATTTTCTTTTCGCCCTTTTGTATATGTATCTTCTTAAAATCCGTCAGTGTTTTATGGGGAATATATTCAAATTTTAAAACAGAATAATCTGTATCATATTCACCGATGTTTTCTATTTCAACAGTATCTTTATCAAGCCAGTTTTCTGTTACGGTTGAATATGTAAGTCCAAATCCAAACTCAAATAACGGCTCACCCTCAAAGAATTTGTATGTGCGATTTTTCATTGAATAGTCATCAAACGGCGGCAAATCTGAATCTGATTTATAAAATGTTACGGGCAATCTTCCGCTGGGAGACACTTTGCCGAATAAAATATCCGCCAAGGCGTCGCCGCCTTTTGCTCCGGGATAAAAACATTGTATGATTGCATTGGCAGATTCTTTTTGCTCACCAAGGGCAATGCAGCTTCCCGAAACATTAACAAAAACTATGGGTTTGCCAAGTTCCTTGATTTTTTCGTACAGTTTTTTCTGAATGTCAAAAAGCTCAATGGATGCTTTATCACCGCCAAAATCGGCATTAAAATCATCGGTCTGCTCGCCTTCAACAGATGGATGAAGTCCCATAACCATTACAACAACATCGCTGTTTTTTGCCGCAACAAGCGCTTCCATATCGACACGTTCTTCCCAGGCACCCGGCTCACCAAGTTTGTATAATTCACAGCCTTTGGCAAAATTGACTTTGTTGCAATTTTTTTGAATGCCCGCTAAAAAGGTGGTGTATTCAGAGGGAACTCCGTTATAGTTGCCAAGCAAAACATCCTTATCGTCTGCGTTGGAGCCAATAACTGCGACTTTTAAATTTTTATCAAGGGGCAGAATTCCGTCATTTTTTAAAAGAACAATGCTCTCTTGTGCCATTTTTAAATTTAGTTCCTGATGTTTTTCGCATTCAACGGTGTCAAAGGGAATGTTGTTATATTCACAGTCATCATCAAACATTCCCAGCCTGAAACGGGCAGAAAACAGACGTTCAACCGCCTCGGTTATAGTATCCTCGTTGATATATCCCTTTTCGTATGCCTCGGGCAGACTCTCATATGCACTGCCGATACACAAATCACAACCGTTATTTACCGACATAGCAGCACTTTCCGCCAGGGTTGACGTCAGTTTGTGATAGTTGTTAATATCCTCCACTCCACCTGCATCAGATTCGATATATCCCTCAAAACCAAATTTATTTCTGAGAATATCAATTAAAAGGGTTTTACTTGCGGTGCACGGCTCGCCGTTAACCGCGTTATATGCGCCCATAACGGATGATGGGTCTGCGTTTTTGATACAATATTCAAAAGCTGCAAGGTATGTGGAATATAATGTTTCATCATCAATATCAACATTAAAGCCGTGCCGTGTTGCCTCGGGACCTGAATGAACGGCAAAGTGTTTAAGTGTGGCATCGCATTTTCTGTATTTTCCGTCACCCTGAAGACCTTTTATAAAGGCAGTACCCATTCTGCCTGTCAAGTATGGGTCTTCACCATAGGTTTCGTGACCTCTGCCCCATCGGGGGTCTCTGAAAATGTTTATATTGGGCGCACAAAAGGTTAAACCCTGATAAATTTCGGTGCCGCCAAATTTTATATATTCGTTGTATTTTGCTCTTGCCTCGTCAGAGATTGCGTTGGCAACCTCATACATTAAATCTGTATTAAAACTTGCCGCCATACCAATTGCCTGTGGAAACACCGTTGCCACACCCGACCTTGCAACGCCGTGCAGACATTCATTCCACCAGGTATATTTAGGAATACCAAGTCGAGGGATGGCAGGGGAGTTGTAATTCATTTGTGACATTTTTTCCTCGATTGTCATTTGGGCAACAAGTTCTTTGGCCCTTTGGCTAAAATTCAGATTATCCATTTTAGATTCCTCTCAATTTATTTGCAAAAGTTTTCAATATAATTTGATATTGCCGTATCAATAATCTTCAAGGCTTCTTCTCTGCCGCTGACTTCATCAACTGCGGTGGTTTTGTTCTCAAGATTTTTGTATACCGAAAAGAAGTGGCGCATCTCAGCAAAAATATGAGGTGGCAGTTGGTCAATATCGGTATACTGATTATATGTGGGGTCGTTAAAAGGAATGGCAATAATTTTTTCGTCATTTCTGCCATTATCGAGCATTGAAATAACCCCTATCGGATATGCCCTTACAAGTGATAATGGCTCCAGCGGTTCCGAGCAAAGCAAAAGTACATCAAGAGGGTCGTTGTCGTCGCCATAGGTACGTGGAATAAATCCATAATTTGCAGGATAGTGAGTTGAGGTATATAAGATGCGGTCAAGCATAATGTAACCGGTTTCTTTGTCAAGCTCATATTTCTTTTTACTGCCCTTTGAAATTTCCACAACACAAATAAAATCGTCAGTGTTTATTCTTTTTGGTGATATATCGTGCCAGATGTTTGACATGAAATCGTCTCCTTTACAGTTTTGTATTCTATATAATATACCAAAAAACAAAAAAAATCAATAGAATAAATTAACAATTAGTCGGACCACCACTCACCTTTTGATAAAATTTAGCATATTATTTAACAAGGGGGTGAATATGAATGACTAACTACAATTGCGGTTGCAGAATAAATTGTACCGGTATAGCGGTAATTTCGGCTATAATCATCGGTATAATAACTGCATTTCTGACATTTTCTGCGGTTATCACGGTTACACCTGCATTTTTGTGGGTGCTGCTGGGAATAGCCGTTGTATATCTGGCAATAACCCTGATTGTCAGCCCCATTATACGCAATACCGGTATAAGCGGCTGTGTATGTGGAATTGTTCCGGTGCTACTGACTGGGATTTTGGGAACAATTCTAATATCGATTGTTCTTTTAGGAATAACATTTGCTGCTACAAGTGTAATTGGTGCAATAATAACGGGTTTGTTGCTGGCGTTCTTCTCGCTGCTGATAACAACAACTGCCTGCCTTGTTAGGTGCGTGACGGGCTGTAACAGTTAAATAAAATTGGGCAATACCATCGGTATTGCCCAATTTTTACTTAATACTGAATATAAGATCTCCATAAGAGGGTACCGGCCAGAATTCACGGTCGGAATCCGCCTCGATTTCGTCAACAAGTGCTCTCAGCTCTTCCATAAGAGGACATATTGTTTTGCGATAATATGTAGCTTTTTCAAGAACATCACCGCCGGGAATTGATTTAAGTGCGGTATCAAGGTTGTTATTTGTCTCAAAAATGCGGTCTGCAAGGGTTGCCACCCGGTTCAGCTTAACCTTTTCTGCCTGACAGGGTATGTCGGGCGAAACGGCATTTTTTGCTCTCAGAGTATCACACAAACATCTTTGAATTTTGCTTATGGCAGGGGTGTAATCCTTTTTAACCATATCAACCATAGTAAGGCCTTCAATGTTGATTATCTTGCAATATTCCTCAAGAATAATTTCATAGCGTGCATGAACTTCGGTTTCGTTGTAAATGCCGTGTTTTTTGAAAAGCTCAATGTTTTCGGGCTTAATGAAATGCGGAAGAGCATCAACTGTGGATTCAAGATTAAGAAGTCCACGGCGCTGTGCCTCGGCAACCCAATCATCCGAATATCCGTCGCCGTCAAAGATTATTGCATCGTGCTCGGTGATTGCCCGCTTTACAATGTTGTGAACGGTACCAAGAAAATCCTCTGCACCTTCAAGCTCTTCGGCAAAGGTCTGCAGCTCGTCTGCAACAATGGTGTTGAGCATTATATTTGCACAGGCAACCGAGTCAGCCGAGCCAACCATACGGAACTCAAATTTGTTTCCGGTGAAGGCGAAGGGAGAGGTACGGTTTCTGTCGGTAGAGTCCTTGGGGAACTGTGGCAGAACGCTGACGCCAACACTCATTTTCTCTTTTTTAATGCCCTTAAAATCGCTGTCTTCCTTGATTGAACGAAGAACAGCAGCAAGTTCTGAACCAAGGAACATAGAGATAATAGCCGGAGGGGCTTCGTGACCGCCAAGACGGTGATCGTTTCCTGCACTTGCAGCAGAAATCCTGAGAAGGTCCTGATGCTTATGTACAGCGCTGATAACAGCACAAAGGAATATAAGGAACTGTGCATTTTCGTGAGGCGATTTACCCGGTTCAAGCAGGTTTTCACCTGTGTTGGTGGATAATGACCAGTTGTTGTGCTTACCGCTGCCGTTGATGCCTTCAAAGGGCTTTTCGTGAAGGATGCAGGCCATACCGTGACGTGCGGCAACAACCTTCATCATTTCCATTGTCAATTGATTGTGGTCGGTAGCAATATTTGTTGTGGTAAATATCGGGGCAAGCTCGTGCTGTGCAGGAGCCGCTTCGTTATGTTTGGTTTTAGAAAGTATTCCAAGCTTCCACAGTTCTTCGTCAAGCTCCTTCATAAATGCCGAAACTCTGGGCTTTAGATGCCCAAAGTAATGGTCTTCCATTTCCTGACCCTTGGGTGCAGGAGCACCAAAAAGTGTGCGACGACAATAGATAAGATCTTTACGCTTTTCAAACATTTCACGGTCAATAAGGAAGTATTCCTGCTCGGGACCAACTGTCGGAACAACACGGGTAACATCGGTCTTGCCAAATAATTTAAGAATTCTTACTGCCTGACGGTTAATTGCTTCCATTGAACGGAGCAGAGGCGTTTTTTTATCCAGAGATTCGCCTCCGTATGAGCAAAAAGCCGTGGGGATACATAATGTTCCATCTTTAATGAATGCATAGGAGGTAGGGTCCCAGGCTGTATAGCCTCTGGCTTCAAAGGTTGCACGCAGACCGCCAGAGGGGAATGATGATGCATCAGGCTCGCCTTTGATGAGCTCTTTGCCCGAGAATTCCATAATAATACTGCCGTTTTTACCCGGGGATATAAAGCTGTCGTGTTTTTCGGCAGTGATACCTGTCATGGGCTGAAACCAGTGTGTAAAGTGGGTAGCACCCTTTTCGATAGCCCAGTCCTTCATTGTTGATGCAATAATATCTGCAACATCACGATCAAGACTTATGCCATTGTTGATGGTCTGTTTCAAAGCATGGTATATTTCTTCGGGAAGGCGTTCTTTCATAACGGCTTCATTAAAAACCATACTGCCAAAAATTTCGGGAATGTTTGTCAAAGGGAATTCCTCCTAATTCGTTGTTGTTCAAATAAGTAAAATATTAAACAAGGCGCCGTGGGAATACCCACAGCACCCCGCGCATATATATTCAAAGTATACAATAATATGTGGTTTTTGTCAACGAATTTAAAAAAAATATAACAATTTAAAAAAAACACTTGATTTTTTTGAAAAGGTGTGGTATTATCTTTAGAGTTGACTTAAAAAACAGATTGTTAAGTGGAGGTGAAATCATGCCTAACATTAAATCAGCTAAAAAGAGAGTTAAAGTTATCGCTACAAAGACTTTGCAGAATCAGATGGTTAAGTCACAGCTTAAGACTGCTGTAAAGAGGTTTGAAGCTGCTCTTGCAGAGGGCAAAGATGCAGCCTCTGTTGCATATGCTGCTGTTGTTAAAAAGACAGACCAGGCTGTTGCTAAGGGTATTCTTCACAAGAATACAGCTGCTCGCAGAAAGAGTCAGTACGCAGCTGCAATGAATAAGATTGCGTAGGTTTTTGCAGATTTGGGAGTGCGCTTTGGTGCAGCCTTGGTGCACTCTTGATTTTAACTCGATAACATAGGGGTATAGCTCAGTTGGTAGAGCAGCGGTCTCCAAAACCGCGTGCCGTGAGTTCAAGTCTTACTACCCCTGCCACAGAAAACCCCGTGAAATCAATGGTTTCACGGGATTTTTATATTATTTTGACTTTTCGTTCTTTGTCAGATTTTAATCAAAATTAGTATATTTTTTCGTTCCGTTAGTATATGCGTTAGTATATTTATTGGTATATTTTCAATGATATATTTGATCATTTCAATTACAGTAGCATAGAATTTGATTTAGATACTGAGTTTATGTTTCTAATTTTTATTTCATGTTGTGATTCTTTACGGTTTATCTTATACTACGATTATAAAAGTTCGATAGGGTGATAATTATGCCAATTGATAAAGCTGTCGAAAAATGCAGTTGCATCTGTGAAAATGGAAGGTTATCAAGTTGATACTGAATGTGTTCAGTGGTGTAGCTTTTGGAAAATGAAGTTAGCCGTGGAGCACGCTATCAAAAATTGATAAAACTAAAAGAGTTTGTCAACAAAATACCAACTGGAGAAAATCTCGACTACCATTTTCGTCAGGATCATATAGAAGACTTTTTTATTCAAGAAAAATTGTATTGTGAAAAAACTGTATTGCACTGACCAAAAGCATTAAAAATGGGGTTTTACTGACAGATGATCAGTTTTTATATTCTTTAGCGGACTTAGAAGACATTTCTTGTGTGGGTTTGTGTTCTTTACTTTCTTTATGTGTGAATAATTGGCGCAATATTTTGGATTACATATTGAGTTTAGCAAAGATGAATTTTGCCTTATATTTTACACTGGACTTGTATAAAAAAGTTTTAAGTTTGATAGACGAGGATATTAAAAATCAATTTGACGGGAAAACCGCTTTAGCCAAAGTGTTGCTTTCTGACAATGATAATAACCCTGCATCGGATCATCATAGAAATGTGGTTATTGAGTTGTTTAGAGATTATGTTGCTGAAGACGAACGCCGCCTAATGTCTGTAAACACACTTCATAGAATTGCCATAAACCACTTTAGTGCTCTTAACCCTGATAGAATAAAACAGATATTATAGGAGGCTCTTAAAGAAATACAGTTTGAAATAGAGATTAGTGATGACTAAAAATTTTATACGAAAAAACTATTGTTCTTATTACGATACCAAGGGGTCATTTCTGAATTTGGCTCTTTACCATTCGTGTTAACTTTTTTCATAAAAACACCTCCACTCATTTAACATGGTTCGAACAGTCCATGTTTTAAGAATAGCATATATTTTATAAACATGTCAAAGAAAAGTCGATCTATTCTTTATCAGTATATTCACTACATCATTTATTTTTATACACAC
>JAZNVB010000110.1:0-2317 GCA_045592585.1 Clostridia bacterium | reverse complement strand
ATATTTCTTCCGCAAAGCAAAAGGTTTTCTTTTACTTCCGGGAGCAAACAACGGTAAGGTATGGTATAACCCTTACTTTGTGTAAAATGCTTTTGTATACCCGTTTTATCAAGACCGGAGCCGGTTATGTTATGAACGTCGAAGTTAAAATGTGCATCTTTTACAACATAATCGTCAAATATTTTAGCTTCCAATATATCTTGTTCGGTAAGGGTGTATTTTCCTTTGAAGTGACGAGTCTCTCTGATGCCCATAAGAGATGCCGAACTGATAATAAAGCAGTTCTCAAAGCCCGGAACAAATTCCCTTAAGTATTTAACGATATCATCCATTTGTTTTCGGCAAGTTATGGTTGCTTTTGTAAGGTCATCAGCACAGGTGCCGTCAATATCTATTGCATTGGTCATATTACAGGTAACCACACCCGGTAAGGTTGTTCTGTAGGTTAATATGTGCCCTGCGGGATACGGAATGTGCTCTTTGGCAAGAGCCTGAAGTTCACCTTTTGGTGTGTCATAGGTGCTCTCAAAAGAGCCGATAAAAGCGGCCTTCTCACAGTCAACACCCGCTACTTTGAACATAAGTGTTGCGGGTTGCATTTTGTGATCTTCTTCTCTGCCCAAAACAAACCTGGCGCCTGCTTTGGCGGCAATATCGCCGTCGCCGGTTGCATCTATTGTGATTTTTGCATATATATTCGTTATGCCCGATTTGTTTGCTACCTTTGCACCGATAACCTTATCGCCTTCACAAATTGCATCGACAGCAAATGTGTAAAGTAATATTTTGACGCCAGACTCATAAAGCATTTCAAGGTATAATGTTTTTAGCTTTTCAGGGTCGATATATTTAGTAATAACGCCGCGGTGTTCCCCTTCGTTTTTATTGGCACTTCGGTGAAGTATTTCGCGATATAAAGGACTGTCGCAGTTACCTGTCCAGTGACTCATAAGTCCGGACGTAGAAATACCGCCTATATCTCCGCTTTGCTCGACAATGATTACCTTTGCACCGTTTTTAGCCGCTGTGTATGCCGCCGCAAAACCTGCGGGTCCTGAGCCCAAAACAAGAACATCCGTATCGAGTTTAAAATCAGCTGTCATCTTTGTTCTCCTTCATTTTTTTATTTTATTATAATTTTAAAAACTATCTCTGTCATTAAAATTCTTGCAAATTATATTTACATTCCTGCATATTTGCTGTAAAATTAAATTGTAGGGGTGGCGGCAATGAAAGACAATCTTATAAGTGATATCAATAATTATATAAGCTATCTGAATTCAAAAGGATTTTCTGTATCGGTTCACGGAAAGAATATAGGCGGTCTTATTGAAAACAATATACATAATAATCCCTATTGTACTTTCGTAAAAACAAATGACGAAGCCTGGAAAAAGTGTGTCCAATGCCAGCAAAATGTGTTTAATGCATATAACAGCGATTACCTGTTCGGTATGTGCTATGCAGGGGTTGAAGAATATGTTTTTTATGTGGATGATAAAACCTTTATAAGTATCAGCGGTTATGGGATAGATAAAGAAAAAGCGGAAAAAAGGATGGAACGCCTGTCATGCGAATATCATTTTGACAAGTCTGAGCTTTTAACGGTGTATGAGCAAGGGCTAATGCATAAAAAGGAAAATATCAGTGAACTGAAAATATTGGTTAAACCTTTGTGCCATATGCTGTCTCTTTTACAAATTATGATAGGCGATATTCGGTCAATAGAATCAAAGAGTAAAACGTTTGATTCTATCCTGGCATTTGTCCAAAGAAATATTATGCAGGATATTACTTTAAGAAGCATTGCGGATGCATGTGCGTGTTCTGAATCCACCGTTTCGCATTTATTTAAGGAGTATACCAATCAGTCTGTAAAAAAATACATTAACAATCTTCGGATAAAACAAGCGGAAAGGCTGCTGGTTACCACCGATTTGCCGATTGGCAACATTGCTGCACTTTGCGGCTTTGCAGATGCTAATTATTTTTCAACGGCTTTTAAGAAAAGCGTTGGTTTGTCTCCGGTGAAATACAGAACGAATGATTCTTTCAAAAAGTTATGATTGGTGCACTTTGTGAATGGTAATACAGGCTGCAATTAAGGAAAGCAAGCAATTAGATTTATAAAGGAAAACTTATCCCCTCGGATTTTTTCGAGGGGATTTTTTTATTTTGGCTTGTTTTTTTCTTTGGATATTGCTATAATGAGCGAAAATGATGTGCTTTTTAAGCATGTGCTTGAGGTCCTTTATGTCAAGCTCAAGTTCTTCTATCTCTTGATCGTGTCCCGACTTCAATGCCTTGTAAGCAAGCT
>JAZNVB010000109.1:0-24751 GCA_045592585.1 Clostridia bacterium | reverse complement strand
AAAATCATAAGAACCTGACCCTTTTTAACAGCGTCGCCTGCCTTAACATTCACAGACAAAATTGTGCCGGGCATTGGGCTCTTTACTTCTTCACCTGCGCCGGGTGCTGCTGCAGGAGCAGGAGCTGCTGCGGGTGCCTGTGCTGCAGGTGCTGGTGCTGCCGCTTTTGATGCGGCAGCTTCTGATTCACTCATAAGCTCGATTTCTATTTCGTATGCTGTTCCGTTTACATTTACCTTATACTTTTTCATTTTGTAAAACCTCCGTTTATTTTAATTGAATTCTTGCTGATTTTCAGCAAATTACGTTTTGAGACTATACCCTTTTAAATGATATAACTCTGATATTGCTTACATCTGTTCCCAGCTCTTCTGCAATAACTGCACAAGTACCTGCGATTATAGCCTGCTTGTCCTGAATCGGAACATTAACCGGTGCAGAAGCAGCAACAGAAGCTGCAGGTGCTGGCTTTGAATCTTTTTTCGAAAAGCCCCTCATAACAATGCTCATAATATTGCAAATAAGAACAATACAAATAAGACCGATAAATACAGTTCCCATACCCATAAGGCAAACAAAACCGTTAGACATAACAGCCGCCCCCCTTCAATTAAATTCAAATTTTACCCATTATGTATCTTAGCATTTTTTGCAAGAAAAAGCAAGGTTATTTTTGAAAAAATACCAATAAATTTACATTCTTGATATTTTTATAAAAAGGTTGTATAATAGTATAATACACATGTTTATGAAAGGAAAACTTCAATGGCAAAGGATAAGAATATAAAAACAAATGCTGTACGAATTGTAGAACGTGCAAAAATAAATTTTGAAGTAATAAATTACGAAAGTGACGGCTTTATGGAGGGAACCGCTATTGCCCAAAAGCTTGGCCAGCCTTTTTCACAAACATTTAAGACTTTAGTCACAAAAGGTAAGCCGGGTGATTTTTTTGTATTTGTTGTTCCGGTAGCCGAAGAGCTTGATTTAAAAAAAGCAGCAAAGTCAATTGGCGAAAAATCAGTTGAGATGCTGCCGGTAAAGGATTTGCTGGCAACAACCGGATATGTTCGCGGCGGTTGCAGCCCCATAGGGATGAAAAAACAGTTTAAAACGATTATACATCAAAGTGCAAAGGAATTTGATATAATTATGTTCAGCGGCGGCAGACTGGGAACTCAACTGAAAATGAATCCCATTGACCTGTCGGCACTTATTGGCGCTGAATTTGCGGATATTATTAAATAAAACTCTAAATTTCACGAACACGTTAAATTTGCAAAAATAAAAGGGCTGCTTAAAACAGCCCTTTTAAAATTTTTAGTGAATAATTGCAACTTCAGTATCCTTATCAAAGAGATGAACCTTGTTTGTATCAAATACTGCCTTGATCTTGTCACCGTGCTGTGCAGTTGTACGACGGTTAACACGAGCAATCATAGAAGCGTTACCATTCTTCAGATAGAGATATGTTTCTGCACCCATCATTTCGGTAAGTTCAACATCAACCTCAACAATTGCATCAGGCATTGCTGCGATGTGTGCTTCGTCTTCGTAAATGCTTTCAGGTCTGATACCCATGATAATTTCTTTGCCGATGTAATCAACAAGTTCTTCACGGTTGCCCTTACCCTCGGGAAGCTTAACATCAAGAGTATCATTTACAAGATGCATGCCGTCTTCCTTCTTTTCAAGAGTAACGTTGATGAAGTTCATCTGGGGGCTTCCGATAAATCCTGCAACAAAGAGGTTAACAGGTTCATCATAAAGCTCTGTAGGTGATGCACACTGCTGGAGGTAACCATCCTTCATAACAGCAATTCTTGTACCCATTGTCATAGCTTCTGTCTGGTCATGTGTAACGTAAATTACAGTTGTACCAAGTCTCTTATGGAGCTTGTTAATTTCTGTTCTCATCGCAACACGAAGCTTAGCATCAAGGTTTGAAAGAGGTTCGTCCATCAAGAATACCTTAGGTTCACGAACAATAGCACGACCCAGGGCAACACGCTGTCTCTGACCACCTGACAAAGCTTTGGGCTTTCTGTCAAGAAGATGTTCGATATCAAGAATCTTTGCAGCTGCTTCTACCTTTTCTTTGATAACAGCCTTCGGAACTTTTCTCAGCTTGAGACCGAATGCCATGTTATCATATACTGTCATATGGGGATAGAGAGCATAGTTCTGGAAAACCATTGCAATATCTCTGTCCTTTGGAGCCATATCGTTAACGAGCACGTCATCAATATAAAGCTCACCTTCTGAAATTTCTTCAAGACCGGCAATCATTCTAAGAGTAGTAGACTTACCGCAACCTGAAGGACCTACCAGAATAATAAATTCTTTATCTTCGATTTCGATGTTGATGTCTCTTGCACCAACAACACCACCCTGATAAATTTTACCAATCTGTCTTAAACTTAAACTAGCCATTTATAAAAACCTCCCACGTTAGTTAAACGTAATTTGATAGACTAATTGTAGCATACTTTTTAATAAAATGTTAGAGGGTATTTCCCCAAACTTAGCACATTTCTTTTGTGCATATCGCACAACCAAAAATTTAAAAACCCCGAAACCCTAGTAAAATCAAGGGTTTTGGGGTTTTATTCTTGCGTTGTACGCATTGACTAAATTTATCGTTTTAATTTTGTGTGTTTTCCATCAATGTGCACATATCTGCCAAATTTTGCAGAAATTTCTCTAAAAATGTCTATTTTTAGAAGATAATGAGTTTTCCACAGGAATACAAGTGCCTTAAACAGTAGGTTTTACACATTATCCACAGAGTTATCAACAGTTTCTGTGTCGACTTCTGCATCATTTTCGGCATTTTCAGGGTTCTCATCCCGATCCTCTTCACGGGCAACCGATGCCGCAGACACAATCTTTACTCCTTCGCCAAGTCGCATAAGTCTTACGCCCTTGGTCACACGTTTAAGAGTATTGATATCCTGTGCATTTATACGGATAATTATGCCCTCAGAGGTGATGATGATAACATCATCCTCATCGGTAACAAGTCCGAATCCTGAAATTTCGCCTGTTTCTTCTGAAATCTTGTATGTGGTAGTTCCCTGACCGCCACGGCTTTGCACCTTGTACTCATCAAGCTCGGTCTTTTTGCCGTAGCCGTTTTCACTGATAACAAGCACCTTGGAACCCTCGCGCATAACATCCATGCCCACAACGTAGTCGCCGTCTTTCAGCATAATACCGCGCACACCACGGGATACACGGCCAAGAGTTCTTACATCGCTTTCTTCAAAGCGAATCATTTTACCCTGATGGGTGCCCATAAAGATGTGAGCATTGCCGTCGGTTTTCTTAACGTTGATTAACTCATCGCCTTCGTCAAGGTTAATGGCAATCTTACCGCCCTTGGGAGCATTTTCATATTCCATGATGTCAGTTTTCTTAATAACACCATTTCGGGTTGCCATCACAAGATATTCGCCCTCAATATACTCACGCAAGGGAATCATAGCAGAAATCTTCTCTCCAGGCTCAAGCTGCAAAAGATTTACAATGGCTGTACCCTTTGCCTGTCTGCCCGCCTCGGGAATCTGATAAGCTTTTATGCGGTACATCCTTCCGGCATTGGTAAAGAACAGAATATATGCATGGGTAGAAGCAACAAACATTGTGTTAACAAAATCTTCTTCCTTGGTCTGCATGCCAATAATACCCTTGCCGCCACGTTTCTGGCTTTTGTACGTGTCAACAGCCAGACGCTTGATGTAACCTTGTTTTGTCATGGTTATAACGTTATCTTCTTCTTCAATAAGGTCTTCAATGTCAATATCATCTTCAACCGCTTCGATAGTTGTTCTTCTTTTATCACCAAATTTGTCACGGATTTCTGTGATTTCGGTTTTGATAACCTCCAGAACTCTTTGCTCGCTTGCAAGGATTTCTTCCATTTCTTTAATAAACGCCATTAACTCTTCATATTCCGTGTCAATCTTCTCACGTTCCAATCCCT
Source organism: Clostridia bacterium (assembly GCA_045592585.1). GTDB lineage: Bacteria > Bacillota > Clostridia > Monoglobales > Monoglobaceae > SIG440. Next base: position 20,766 of record JAZNVB010000109.1, on the reverse strand, counting down.
GAAGTCTTGCAAGACGCATATCAAGAATCGCCTGAGCCTGAACATCGGTAAAGTCAAAACGTTCCATCAAGTTTGGCTTTGCATCGTTATAGCTGTTTCGAATTATGCTTATAATCTCGTCAATATTATCAAGGGCCTTTCTCAAGCCTTCTAATATATGAGCCCTTGCTTCGGCCTTTTTCTTGTCAAAGCGGCAACGTCTTACAATAACATCCTTCTGGAATTCGATATACTGGTCAAGTATTTCGCGAAGATTCAAAACTTTAGGCTCAACACGGTTAACAAGCGCCAGCATAATAACACTGAAGGTGTCCTCCATCTGTGTGTACTTGTAAAGCTGGTTAAGCACGATTGTTGCATTGGCATCTCGCTTAATCTCAATTACTATACGCATACCGTCACGGTCGGATTCATCACGGAGGTCTGAAATGCCCTCTAATCTCTTTTCGTGAACAAGCTTTGCAATGCTTTCAATAAGCCTTGCCTTGTTTACCATATAGGGGATTTCGGTTACGATAATCTTCTGGCGGCCTTCAGCATTTTCCTCGATCTCAGCCTTGGCTCTCAGGCGCAACTTGCCTCTGCCCGTATGATAAGCAGAACGAATTCCGCTTGTACCCATAATCTGTGCACCGGTAGGGAAATCCGGGCCGGGAATATATTCCATAAGCTCGTCAATAGTAATCTCGGGATTATCAATAACCGCAATTATACCATTTATAACCTCGGTCAGGTTGTGTGGCGGAATCTTGGTTGCCATACCAACGGCAATACCATCGGAACCGTTTACCAGCAGATGCGGGAAACGTGAAGGCAGAACAATGGGTTCCTTGCGGCTTTCGTCAAAGTTTGGCATAAAGTCAACCGTTTCTTTTTCAATATCGGTCAGCATGCGGGTTGCCATCTTTGACATTCTTGCCTCGGTATAACGGTAAGCAGCAGGAGGGTCGCCATCCACAGAACCAAAGTTACCATGGCCGTCAACCGTGGGATATCTCATAGAGAAATCCTGTGCCATACGCACCATTGCATCATAAACAGACGCATCACCGTGAGGATGGTATCTACCCAGAACGTTACCTACGGTGGTAGCACTCTTGCGGTATTCCTTTTCGGGAGTCAGCCCGTCTTCATACATTGCATAAAGAATGCGGCGGTGCACAGGCTTAAGACCATCACGCACATCGGGCAGGGCACGTCCTACAATAACCGACATAGCATACTCAATGTATGACTTGCGCATTTCCTTTTCAATTTCTACGGGGATAATGTTCAGCTTGGAGGCATCAAACAATCCCTCATGAGTATTTTCTTTTGACATAGCTTTATTACCTCATTTTTTCTCCTTTTTAGCCAACTGGCAAAAAGGTCTGTCCCTTTTTTCTTCGACACAGATTTAAAAATTCCTTCTATTTGGCAAAAAATTGCCCCAAATTTTTAAATTTGAGGCATTTTTATATTCTGTTTATGTGTTTTCTGATTTTTTATCGCCGTTGCAAAGGTCAAACAGAAAACTTTTCTGGCTCCTGCCTTTTTCAAAGCACGGGAACATTCTGTCAAAGTTGCCCTTGTTGTGCAAACGTCATCCACAAGCAATACCGTTTTATCAAATACTTCATCTGGTTTTTGGGCTGATATACTGTTTTTTATATTCTCAGCTCTTTCATAGTAGTTCAGCCCCGTTTGTTTTTCTGTCCGGCGGATTTTCTTTAGCACATCCTTCTGCATAGGGATACCCGTTTTTGTTGACAGATATTTGCAGATAAGCTCCACATTATCAAAACCCTGGGTAAGTTTTTTGTTGCTGCTTGAGGGCACGGCACAGATTAAGTCAAATTTCAAGTCCTTATATTCCTGCTGCAGCCTGTCAGCTAAACATTCTGCATAGGTCACGGCATAGCTCTGGATTTTTCCACCTTTAAATCTCTGTACGGACTGCTTAACTAGGCCGTCATATTCGTAAACAGATACAATCCTGTTAAAATACTGAGTTTTGTTCTCGATACAATGAAAGCATAACACCCTTTTACCGTGGCTGACAATAGGCTTGCCGCATTTTTCACAACATATACTGTCAGAACATCGTGCCACTGCATTTTGACAATCATTACATATACAGCTTTCAGCATTTAACTCAAGAACTCTGTCGCAAAATATACATTGCGGCGGAAAGAAAAAGTTTTTTATAATTTTAAAAATCTTATTCATCGTTCTCGGAAATATTTTCTAATGCAACTCTTACGGCCTCAACCACAAATGCCGAAAATGTACAATCTTTGCCACGAATGGCTTCCTCAACCTGCTCTATTATATCATTTGGAAACCTGACACACTTACTTGTTGTGGGAGGAATGGACGGTATTTTAAATTTTCTCATACATATCACCTCTTATATCTTCTACTCTTCCCCATAAAATATAGTGTCAAAATCTGTATTTAGAATTTCCTTGATTAACATTATTTCATCAGGATATAAATGCCTTTGCCCAACTTCAATTTTCGCAACAGCACTTCGGGTAATATCACACCCTCTTAGCTGTAGCTTTGCCGCCAACTCTTCTTGGGTCATTTTTATGCTTTCTCTTGCTTGTTTAATATTCTTGCCTATTTTGATTTCAATATCTTTATTCATCACTCTCAAAAATATTTTCTAATGCAACTCTTACGGCCTCGACCACAAATGCCGAAAATGTACAATCTTTGCCACGAATGGCTTCCTCAACCTGCTCAATTATGTCATTAGGGAATCTGACACACTTACTTGTTGTGGGAGGAATGGACGGTATTTTAAATTTTCTCATACATATCACCTCTGCAATACTTTTGTATATATAATTATATATCCACTTGCTTTGCCAATATGTATTACGTTCGAATTACAAAAAGGGGAGTCTTCGAAAACGAAGACTCCCCTTTTTAGGTTTCTTTATTCTATTTTACCTGATCCAGCGCTTGCTGAATATCTTCAATTATATCATCCACATTTTCTATGCCCACCGAAAATCTTATGAGGTCGGGTGTTACGCCTGCAGCCTTTAACTCTTCGTCATTGAGCTGTCTGTGGGTGTGGCTTGCAGGATGAAGAACAGATGTTCTTGCATCTGCAACGTGTGTTACAATTGCCGCAAGCTTAAGGCTGTCCATAAATTTAACAGCCGCCTCTCTGCCGCCTTTAACACCGAAAGATATTACACCGCAGGAGCCGTTGGGCAGGTATTTCTGCGCAAGGTCATAGTATTTATCACCCTTAAGCCCGCAATAGTTAACCCACGAAATCTTGTCATTTTTACTAAGGTATTCGGCAACCGCCTGAGCATTGCTGCAATGACGTTCCATTCTAAGCGGCAGGGTTTCAAGCCCCAGATTAAGAAGAAACGCATTGTGAGGAGAGGGAATCGAGCCCAAATCTCTCATTACCTGTGCAGTAAGCTTTGTTATATATGCTGCTTTACCGAATTTCTCGGTGTAGGTAATTCCGTGGTATGAATCATCGGGAGTGGTAAGTCCGGGGAACTTTCCTGCAGCTTCCCAATCAAAGTTGCCGCTGTCAACCACAGCTCCTCCGACCTGAGTTGCGTGACCGTCCATATACTTGGTGGTGGAATGAACCACAATGTCAGCACCCCATTCAAAGGGACGACAGTTAATTGGCGTAGCAAAGGTATTGTCTATAATAAGGGGCACCTTGTGTGCGTGGGCAATCTTTGCCCATTTTTCAATGTCAAGAACAACCAAAGCAGGATTTGCGATTGTTTCGCCAAAAACCGCCTTTGTGTTTTCACGGAAGGCTGCGTTAAAGGTCTCTTCGTCGCAATCGGGGTCGATGAAGGTTACATCAATTCCCAGCTTTTTCATTGTTACACCAAAAAGGTTAAAGGTTCCGCCGTAAACGCTTGTTGAGCAGATGAAATGGTCGCCTGCATTACAGATATTAAATATCGAATAAAAACAAGCTGCCTGGCCTGATGATGTAAGCATTGCTGCTACTCCGCCCTCAAGGTCTGCAATCTTTGCCGCAACCGCATCGTTTGTGGGATTGGCAAGACGGGTGTAAAAATAGCCGCTTTCTTCAAGGTCAAAAAGTTTGCCCATTTGTTCGGTAGAACTGTATTTCCATGTTGTGCTCTGATATATAGGAAGAACCCTGGGTTCTCCGTTTTCGGGTGTATATCCCGACTGAATACATTTTGTTTCAATTCTCATTCGTAATTCCTCCTCTTTATCCCCATTTTACTCTCTGTATCAAAAAAAGTCAAGTAAAAGTATGGTCAAACTCCGTTTTTTGTGGTATACTTTTAAAATATAGGAATTTTTCGGCTGATATTTGATGTTTCGGTTATTGCGTGTAAAAATCCGTTTACATCCGCTGAGGAAATATCTCCGGCAATAATTGTGTTTTCATACACAAAAACGCCCGCTATCACCCGTGTTGTTTTCGACTCCTTATGATTAAGAACGCGGTATGTATATCTGGTAACCTTTTTACCCTTGAATTCCTCAAGGTTAAATCCCGAATGTTTCTGAACGGCATTGTATGTTTCATAAACCGCGTCAAACTGTTTGGGGATGGTAAGATAGGTTATTTCTTTTGGTGTAGCCTCTATTTCCCAGCCTAAATCCTCGATATATTCAACAATCATCTCGTTTGTTGCATTATCAACGCTGAAAAGTCCCACAATAATTATCAGGAGTATAATTGCAAGGGAAATGGCGGCAAAAACATATCTGTACCTTTTTGCCACCTTTATAATCTTCAATTTATATACCTCCTTTTGCACGGCTAGTTTTTACTAATATATGTTAAGAAAAGAAAATATATTCAAGAGGTACTGTTTTATGAGGCTTGACAGGTTTTTAGCGGAATGCGGGCTTGGAACCCGAACAGAAGTAAAAAAAATAATTCGCTCCGGTGTTGTTGCTGTAGGCGGCAAGACAGTTACAAAATCAGACCTTCATCTTGATACCGCAACAGATACTGTTACTGTTTCGGGAAAGGAAGTTATTTACCGACAATTCGTCTACCTTATGCTTAACAAACCACAAGGATATATCTCTGCTACCCGTGATGGAAGAACACCCACGGTTATGGAGCTTATACCCGAAGAATATCTTCATTTTGAGCCCTTTCCCGTGGGCAGACTTGACATTGACACCGAAGGCTTTTTGCTGCTTACCAACGATGGGGATCTGGCACACCGACTGCTTGCCCCCAAAAAACATATACCGAAAACCTATGTAGCACAGATTGAAAAGCCGGTAACAGATGCAGATATTGAAAGATTTGACAATGGTGTTATATTGGACGATGGGTATAAAACTATGCCTGCAATATTAAAAAGTATATCATCCGTAGAGCCATATTTTGCTGAGATTGTAATAAATGAAGGTAAATTTCATCAGGTTAAACGAATGTTTGAAGCCATTGAAAACAAGGTTTTATATCTTAAACGCACAAAAATGAACAAGCTCTCCCTTGACGAAACCTTGCCGCTGGGTGAGGTCAGAGAGCTCACCGATGAAGAAATGAAACTTCTGATTCCGTAACCCGGTGTCAGTTTGAACATTGTTCAAATAAAAGGAGATATTATTATGATAAGAAATTACATACCACGTGTCGTTGCTGTTAACGACCTTTCAGGTTTCTGTCGGGTATCGCTGACCGAAGCAATAGCCATCCTTTCTGCCATGGGCACTGAGGTTTGTCCTTTGCCCACCGCAGTCCTTTCTACACATACATATCATTTTGACAATTACACCTTCTGTGATTTAACGGATGAGATGCCCAAAATACTCAACCACTGGCAGAAATTGGGTGTTGCTTTTAACGGTATATGCACAGGTTATCTTGGCAGCCCACGGCAGATAGAAATTCTTTCGGATTTTATTAAGACGCAAAAAAAGTCCGGTTTTATTACTGTTATTGACCCCGTTCTTGGCGATAACGATTTGTCCGAAGCTGAAACCGTTTATTATGACAGAATGAATGACCTGCTCAATTCCATGAAAGAATTTGTGGGCCTTGCTGATGTAATTACTCCAAATCTCACCGAGGCATGTCTGTTACTGGGCAAAAAATATCCCAAACGCCCGGTAAACGAGGAGGAAATTACAGAAATTCTTTACTCTTTATCGGAATTAGGCCCTCAAAAAATTGCCATAACTTCGGTTATGACAGATACAAATAAAATGTGCACCTGCGTTCTTGATAAAGCCACCCAAAAAACCGCCTTTCTGGATTGTGGGTATGTAAACCGCCCGTTTCACGGTACCGGAGATATTTTTGCGGCTGTTCTTACCGGCGGTCTTCTGCAAGGAAAATCAATGCTGGAAGCATCAGCGCTTGCTGTTGATTTTATTAAGGAAGCAATTTCAGAAACTATGAAATATCCTGACATCAAAATTGAACATGGTGCAATTTTTGAGCCTATTATGGCTAAGTTTTTTGAGAAAAACCTTTAATTATGCTAAAAGCGGACACCAAATTTAGTGTCCGCTTTAGTTATAAATTCGTTTATTTTTCCGGCAAAATTACCTCTTTACCACCCATATAAGGTCTAAGAACCTCAGGAATGGTGATGCTTCCGTCTGCATTCTGATAGTTTTCAAGAATTGCCGCAACTGTTCTGCCGATTGCAACGCCCGAACCGTTAAGAGTATGAACAAGCTGTGCCTTATCCTTTACGCTGTTCTTGAACTTAATGTTTGCACGTCTTGCCTGGAAGTCTTCAAAGTTACTGCATGAAGAAATTTCAACAAATCTGTTGTAGCTTGGCATCCAAACTTCGATATCATACTTCATAGCTGCAGTAAATCCAAGGTCACCAATACAAATCTTAACCACTCTGTAGGGGAGTTTCAGGAGTTTGAGAACGGATTCTGCATCGTTAACAAGACTTTCAAGCTCTTCATATGAATTTTCCGGATTAGCAAACTTAACAAGTTCAACTTTATTGAACTGATGCTGACGAATAAGACCTCTGGTATCTCTGCCGGCACTGCCTGCTTCCGCTCTGAAGCACGCGGTGTATGCACAATACTTAATGGGAAGCTTGCTGCCGTCAAGAATTTCATCTCTGTGCATGTTTGTTACCGGAACCTCTGCTGTGGGAACAAGGAAATAATCGGTATTTGCCACCTTAAAGGCATCTTCTTCAAACTTTGGAAGCTGACCTGTACCTACCATACTGTTGCGGTGTACCATAAATGGCGGAAAGATTTCTTTATAACCGTTCTGATTGGTGTGAGTATCAAGATAAAAGTTAATAACTGCTCTTTCAAGCTGCGCACCTGCGCCCTGGTATACAGTAAATCTTGCACCGGTGATCTTTGCAGCAGTTGCAGGATCAAGAATTCCAAGCTCTTCGCCCAAATCCCAATGCGCTTTTGGCTCAAAATCGAATTCGGTAGGCTCCATAAAACGTCTTACTTCAATATTGTCCTCATCTGTATCCCCTTCGGGAACTGTTGGATTTGCAATGTTTGGGATTGTGTACATAATCTTTTCGATTTCTTCATCAATTTCCCTTACCTGGTCATCAATTTTCTTTATATCATCCGACAAAACCTTCATCTCTGCAAAGATGGGCGCAGTATCCTTGCCTTCCTTTTTGAGCTGAGGAATCTGCTTTGAAATGGTGTTCTGCTTGCTTTTCATCTGTTCAACATTGAAAACCATTTCTCTGCGCTGCTTGTCAAGATTGAGCAGATGGTCAATATCAATTCTGTCTTCTTTTCTGCGCTTAAGTGCCTCAATAAGTTTCTCGGGTTCGTTTCTTAAAATTTTGATGTCTATCATTTTTATATTCTCCATTCTGCCAATTCGGCTAAATTTTTCAACGTAATTCTTTTACTTTTCTAAAATATTTTTAAGGATTTCATAAAAAGCCAGGGTCTCGTCATCAAACCCCATTGGTTCGATCATTTTTATCTTCTCTAACGCCTCTGTTGTCTTACCGGATTTATAAACGCTATAAATATCCATTAAATCCGCCGTCGCCTGACTCTGGGTTGTTATATCTGACTTTTCTGATAAGGCCTGTGTTAGTTTGGTCTGCAATTCCTTGTTTTCTTTTTCAAGATTCTCTTTTTGTGTTTTGAGTTCTGCTGTTTTTTCCTCAAGAGCACTTAACGCCGCCTGACATTCCTCCAACATCTCTTGGTATGATTTTTCACTCTCTTCCATTTTCGTTTTGGATGCACATCCGGCAATTGCCATTGAAAAGATGCACAAAACAATTACAAACAGCAAAATGCGTTTATATTTATTTTTCACCTTTCAATCCCCTCCTTAATCGCAATTTTTTGCCCCTTAAACAAAGTTCACCACTTTTTAATATACTTTCATTGCTCATCGCCTTTTTGGCTGTTTTAGGGCAAGTTTTGAAGGTGGCATTTTCCCACTTTTTTACATATTTTGACTTATTTTAACTTTTCGATTATTCCTTCCAATTCATCACTGCTGAAATATTCAATTTCAATTTTGCCTTTATTTTTTCCGTTTTTAATGGTTACTTTTGCACCAAGCTTGCCAGAAATATCACGAGCAAGATCCTTGAAATATTTTTCAACATTTTTATCAGGCACAGCATTTGCCGGCACCGCTTTTTCTGTAACCACCTTTGCCGCTAACTTTTCTACTTGACGGACATTAAGTCCTTCTGCAATAATTTTTTCAGCAAGGTCAATGCGGTCACTTTCCTTTTCAACCGAAAGAAGTGCTCTGGCATGACCTTGGGTAAGGTCGCCTGCAATCACCATATTCTTTATTTTTGCCGAAAGACCGTTAAGCCTGAGGGAATTCGCAACCGCACTACGGCTTCTGCCAACACGTTCTGCCACGTCCTCCTGCGTAAGGCCAAAGGTATCCATCAGCTTGCGGTAGCCCTCTGCCTCTTCAATAGGGTTAAGGTCTTCACGTTGCAGATTTTCAACCAAAGCAAGCTCCATAACCTGCTTTTCGGTATACTCGCCCTCAACACATGGCACCTCCGTAAGCCCTGCAAGCTTTGCCGCACGCCACCTTCGTTCTCCGGCAACAATCTGAAACATTCCGTTGCTTTGTTTCTTTACAACAATCGGCTGAATCAAGCCATGTTCTTTAATGGAAGCCGCCAATGCTTCCAGTTTTTCCTTTTCAAAATACTTTCGAGGCTGATCAGGATTTGGTTCAATATCTCTTATTTTGAAAACCTTTACCCCATCACTCCCCGTAATTTTAGGTTTTTCTGGCACGATATTTTCTTCAATATCATCAAAGAACGCACCCAAACCACGGCCCATAGCCTTTTTTGTTGGTTTCTTTTTTTCTGCCATGTATATCACTCCCTTTTAGAAATAAGGATGTTTTTATCTGTTACGCCCTATAACCTCTTTTGCAAGGTCTGTGTAACACTCTGCACCTTTTGAGTGCTTATCATATTCAATAATGGGCATTCCAAAGCTTGGTGCCTCAGATAGTCTTACATTTCGTGGAATTATTGTTCCATATACCTTGTCCTTGAAGAACTTTTTCACCTCATCAACAACCTGAATCGATAGATTCGTTCTCGCATCAAACATTGTCAGCAAAACGCCTTCCATAGCTAGTTCGGGATTAAGTCTTTTCTTCACCATTTTTATGGTGTTCGTCAGCTGACTAAGCCCCTCAAGAGCATAATATTCACACTGAATAGGCACAAGAATAGAATCTGCCGCCGAAAAAGAATTCAAGGTTATAAGTCCCAAAGACGGCGGACAATCAATAAATATGAAATCAAAGTCATCTTTTATCTCTTTTATAGAATTTTTCAGCACATATTCACGATTATCTTTTGCAACAAGCTCTAACTCTGCCCCCGCCAGGTTAATGTTTGAAGGACATATCCAAAGATTTTCAAAACCAGTATCAATCAGCACGTCACTCATAGGAACATCATTTATGATGCAATCATACACCGAGCTTTCCACCATTCTTGGATCAACGCCAAGACCGCTGGTGGTGTTGCCCTGTGGGTCAATATCTATAAGTAAAGTCTTTTTCCCATGCTTTCCAAGACAGGCACTGAGATTAACTGCCGTTGTTGTCTTCCCAACACCGCCTTTTTGGTTCGCAATTGCAATAACCTTTCCCATTGTACCCCTCCTTTTCGTAGTGTATTTTCATTTTACCACTTTTTTAAGGAAATTACAATATATAATAACAAAAAAATTGTTTCACATGAAACAATTTTTTTGCACATTATTAAAAACCACAGAGCCCTGCTTCAACATACTCGTTTAAAGGCGTTAGCCTTTAAACGAAAGAGGAGCAACCATTCAAAAGTATAGCTGAGCCGTAAGGCACAGCGTTATAAAAGGATGTGTTGCTCCGACGTTTCACGTGAAACAATTTTTTTGCACATTATTAAAACCCGCAGAGCCCAGCTATGATGTTTCACGTGAAACATTTGTTATCGAACAAGACTTTTTATCCATTTTTTGCTGACAAATCTTCGAACCGACAATAAAAGCTTTACTATCTCTTCAATCATCATACAAAAATATATGGCTACAAGGGGAAGTTTAAACATCAAGCCTGCTACAATTGCCAAGGGAACCCCAATTAGCCACATTGAAGTAATATCAATAATTGCAGCAGTTCGTGTGTCCCCTCCGTTTCGGAACACACCAACAATAAAGAAAAACGTTAAGGCCTTTACATTCATAATAAGAGCCGTCATGAACAATATCCTCAGTGTCTCTGCTTGAATTTCCGGTGTTATGTTATAAGGAATTAACACCAATGGCCTTGCAAGAATAAACACCGCAGAAACACACAACGAAAAAATCATATTCATAAAACACAACTTCTTTGACACTGTATATGCCTGTTCGGTTTCATCAGCGCCAACAAGCTTGCCAATAAGAATTCCCGCAGCATTTCCTCCGCCATGGAAAAACACAAGCACAAGTCTTTCAATGTTAGACACTATAGTTATAACCACCATCGCATCTGTACTTATCTGAGAAAATACCCATGAATAAACTATTGTCCCAAGCGCCCACGCCCCCTCATTGAGAGTAACTGGCAGCGCCGCTTTAAAATATCCGCCAAGCATACCTTTGGGTATTTTTATAAGCTCTATAATGTTTGCCGCCTGAATAAGTTTCTTTCGGTAAACAACACTTAGAATTATTGCAAGTTCTGACACTCGGGCAATAATCGTTGCAATCGCCGCTCCTTCGATACCCATTTTAGGGAACCCAAGTTTTCCGAATATCAGGGCCCAGTTCATAACAATATTGACAAAAAGTCCAACAAATCTTGCTATAAAGGGAATATTCGCCTTTTCACTACAACAAAGACTCATATCATAGGCTGCAGTTAGTCCCGAAAAAAGATAGGAAAAGCAAGCAATTCTAAGATATTTGACACCATAATCAACAACCGCCGCATCCTTGCGGAAGATCCTGATTATAAACTCAGGGGCACATACCGAAACCAAAATAAAGGCAGCTGAAACTATTGTCACCAGAACAAGATTTATTCCCAACACCTTACGAACCTTGCCTATGTTGTTTGCCCCCCAGTATTGAGCTGCAAACACACCTGCTCCTCCACATATACCAAAAGTAAGAACACCAAACAGGAAATACCATTGATTGGCAATCCCTACAGCCGCAATAACGTCTTTGCCAAATCCACCAAGCATTACGCTGTCAAGAAGATTGATAAATGCCGCTACAAGCTCTTTCAGTGCCATAGGTATTAAAAGCAGAAAAAAGCTCCTGTAAAACGATTTCACTTTCAATCAATTCCTTTCATAGTAAGAGAAATTCTCTTTTTCTGAACATCAACATCAAGAACCTTTACCTTAACAATATCGCCTATTGACACAACATCCATGGGATGCTTAACATATTTGTCGCTAAGCTGTGATATATGAACAAGCCCGTCCTGATGAACACCGATATCCACAAAGGCGCCAAAATCAATTACGTTTCTTACTGTTCCCGTAAGAATCATATCAGGCTTTAAATCCTCCATGCTCATAACATCTTCACGAAGAAGAGGCTGCTCAACTGAATCACGCGGGTCGCGACCGGGCTTAATTATCTCGTCAACAATATCCTTAAGTGTAGGAACACCAATCTCCAACTCTGCTGCAAGTGCAGATAAATCTTTATCCTTCATACGGGATTTAATGTCACCAAGGTTTCCTTCTTCAATGTCCTTTAATGTATAACCCAGATATTCAATAAGCTTCTCCGCGGCATCATATGCCTCAGGATGTACTGCGGTGTTGTCAAGAACATTCTTTCCGCCGACAATTCTCAAAAAGCCCGCACACTGCTGAAACGCCTTTGGTCCAAGCTTTCCAACCTTTTTAAGCTGAGCTCTGCTTGTAAAGCCGCCCTCTTCTTCCCTATATTTTACAATATTGGTAGCAATTGTAGAGTTTATTCCCGACACATACTGAAGAAGTGGCACAGAGGCGGTGTTCAGGTCTACGCCAACGCTGTTAACACAGTCTTCAACCACTCCACCAAGAACTTCGCCAAGACGCTTTTGATTCATATCATGCTGATACTGTCCTACACCGATTGCCTTAGGCTCAATCTTCACCAACTCTGCAAGGGGGTCCTGAACACGTCTTGCAATGGAAATAGCACTACGCTGCGTAACGTCAAAATCGGGAAACTCTTCTGTTGCCAGCTTTGACGCGGAGTAAACAGATGCCCCTGCCTCGTTTGTTATTATATATTTTGTATTACATTCCGGAATTTCTTTTATAAGGTTTGCAGCAAAAATCTCAGTTTCCTTTGATGCTGTTCCGTTTCCTATTGAAATAAGAGTTATTCCGTGTTTTTTAATAAGATTTTTAATAAGGGTCTTTGCAGATTCCCTCTGTGCATCCGAATGCGTTATATAAATTACTCCCGTATCAAGCACTTTGCCGGTTGAATCAACAACGCCCACCTTACAGCCTGTGCGATAGCCAGGGTCAAGACCAAGAACAACCTGCCCACGAATGGGCGCCTGCATAAGAAGATTTTTAAGATTTACCTTAAACACCTGCATTGCCTGCTCCTGAGCCATATCGGTAAGCTCATTGCGGATTTCACGTTCAATGCTTGGCTGAATAAGTCTGCTGTACGCATCCTCTGCCGCAGCTTCAACCAGATATGCGGTAGCAGAACTGCTGTCTGTAATTTCCGCATCTTTAAGATATTTAATAATCTTTTCTTCGTCGCAGCTAACTGTAACTGTCAAAAACTTCTCATTTTCGCCACGGTCAACCGCAAGAACTCGGTGAGGAACCGCCTTTGTCACCGGCTCGGTAAAATCATAGTAAATACGGTAAACCGAATCCTCATCCGTTGCCGCCTTTGACTGCAAAAATCCGGTTTTTGTAGTAATTTCACGAATTTCCTTGCGATGCTCTGCATTATCGGAAATTATTTCTGCAATAATATCCATTGCCCCCTGCAAAGCATCCTCCACCGTTTCAACGCCCTTTTCGGCATCAACATACTCTGCCGCCAATTCTTCGGCAGATTCTGCTTTGGTATTCTGCAGATATATAATCGTAGCAAGTGGCTCCAAACCCTTTTCTTTGGCAACCGTTGCACGGGTTCTGCGCTTTGGCCGGTAAGGACGATAAATGTCTTCAAGCTCTGAAAGCTTTTCCGCCTTGTCTATTTCTGCCGCAAGCTCCTCTGTCAGTTTCCCCTGCTCCTCAATTATTCTCTTAATATCCGCCTTTCTCTCCTCCATATTTCTGAGATAGGTAAGACGGTCAAAGAAAGTACGCAAGACCTCATCATTCAACTCACCTGTCGCCTCTTTGCGGTAACGTGAAATAAATGGAATTGTGTTCCCCTCGTCAAGCAATGCTATGGTGTTATCCACCTGCCATTGTTTTAAGTTCAGTTCCTGTGCAAGTTTTTCAGCAATAGTCATCTAATTCTTCCTCTTTTCTTATATTTCATCAAATAATGATATCTGACTTGTTTCTGTCATACCCTTAAGGCATCCGTTTTCCTGCAAAGTTTCAATTACTGTTTTGGTAAGCTTTGCCCTTTGCTTTAAGTCCTCAATTGATAAGAACTCGCCTTCCTTCCGTGCCTCAACAATATTCTGTGCCGCCGCATCACCAACACCCTGAAAGGCATTGATGGGCAGTCTTATCTTTCCGTCAACTCTCTGAAATTTAAACGCATCCGATTCATAAAGGTCAACAGGCATAAACTCTATTCCTCTTTGATACATTTCGTGGACAATTTCGCAAATGGTAAACACACTTTTATCGGTTGCCGACCATTCATTTTGTCTGTCAAGGAGTTTTATCATTTCTGCCTGCAAATGCTCGTCTCCCTTAGCCATAATCTTTCCGTCAAACAGATCCGCACGCACAGTGTAGTATGCAATATAAAACTCCAACGGATAGTGCACCTTAAAATACGCCACCCTGAACGCCATCATTACATAGGCGGCCGCATGGGCTTTGGGGAACATATACTTAATCTTTTTACAAGAATCAATGTACCATTCAGGGACATTATTTTCAATCATAGCCTGCTCAAAATTCTCAGGCATACCTTCCTTTGCCGCACGTCCCTTTCTTACAAATTCCATAATGGTAAATGCCATCTTTGGCTCTACCCCTTTATTCATAAGATACGTCATAATATCATCACGAACACCAATAACCTCCGAAAGCGTTGCCGTTCCTGCCTTAATAAGCTCCTGGGCATTTCCCAGCCACACATCGGTACCGTGAGAAAGACCGGCAATAAGAACAAGTTCATAAAAAGTTGTGGGCAACGTGTCAAGAAGCATTTGTCTTGTAAAGTTGGTACCAAATTCAGGAATACCAAATGTTCCCACCTTGCTCTTTATCTGTTCAGGTGTTACTCCAATGGTTTCGGTGCTTGAAAATATTCTCATTGTTTCAGGGTCATCAAGTGGTATCTTGGTTGCATCAAGCCCGGTAAGATTTTCAAGCATTCTTATGGTTGATGGGTCATCGTGTCCAAGTATATCAAGCTTTAACAGATTATCGTGGATTGAGTGAAAGTCAAAATGAGTTGTTATAATGTCCGAATCTGTCTTTTCTGCAGGATGCTGAATGGGACAGAAATCGTGTATGTTCATTGTCTTAGGACATACTATAATGCCTCCGGGATGCTGTCCGGTTGTATTCTTTACACCCTCAAGCCCCTTGGAAGCCCTTTTAAGCTCTGCACGGGTGGGGGTAATTCCCTTCTGCTCATAATACTTTCTTGCGTAACCGATTGCGTTCTTTTCAGCAATGGTGCCGATTGTCCCCGCTTTAAAAACAAACTCCTCGCCAAACAACTCACCAACATATTTATGAGCTGTTGCCTGATACTCGCCTGAAAAGTTAAGGTCGATATCAGGAACCTTGTCGCCCTCAAAGCCAAGGAAGGTTTCAAAAGGAATATTAAAGCCGTCTTTAATGAGCTTTGTTCCACACTTGGGACAATCCATATCCGGCATATCTATTCCAATATTATATTCTCCCTCTGTAAAAAACTTATGATACTTACATTCAGGGCAAATATAATGTGGGGCAAGGGCATTAACCTCGGTAATTCCGGCAAGAAACGCTGCAAAGGACGAACCAACCGAGCCTCGGGAGCCAACAAGGTACCCTGCCTCGTTTGATTTTTTAACAAGCTTATGGGCAATCATATACATAACCGCATAACCATAGCCCAAAATACAGCCAAGCTCTCTGTCCATTCTCTTCTGAACGATATCCGGCAACTCTTCACCATATATCTCGTGAGCACGTTTGTGGCACATATCCTCAAGGTCCTGCTCACAGTTTTCGATTGACGGCGGGTATGAGCCATCCTTCAATGGTTCAATATCCTCTATCATATCTGCAATCAGATTTGTGTTAGTTACAACAACCTCAAAGGCCTTTTCCTCGCCCAAATAACTGAACTCCTCCAGCATTTCCTCGGTTGTTCTGAAAAACAGCGGTGCCTGATGGTCTGCATCGTCAAAACCCTGGGCACCAAGCAAAACCTTGCGGTACATCGCTTCCTCGGGGTCCATAAAGTGAACATCACAGGTCGCCACAACAGGCTTGTTCAATTCTTCACCTAACGCAACGATTTTCTTGTTTATTTCAATAAGTTCGTCTTCACCGTCAACCTCGCCGGATCTTACCATAAATTCATTATTGCCAAGGGGCTGAATTTCAAAATAATCATAAAGCTCGGCAATTTCTTTTATCTCTTCTTTGGGTCTGTCCTCTTTTATTGCAATATAAAGCTCACCCTGTTCGCAGGCGCTTCCTATAACAAGGCCTTCGCGAAATTCCTCAAGAACACTTTTGGGAATTCTTGGTCTTCTGTAATAATAATCAAGGTTCGACTTGGAAATGAGTTGATACATATTTTTAAGTCCAACCGGATTTTTTGCCATAATAATTATATGGTTGGATTCCTTTTTCAAAAGCTCGGGATTAGTTTTTATGTTATAATCCTCTCCCATACCTTTATCCCGTTCTTCCTTCATTTCCATAAGTTTAAGAAATATTCCGGCACAGGCCTCTGCATCGTCAACTGCCCGATGGTGGTTTTCTAAAGTTACTCCCAACCTTTTGGCAACTATATTCAGCTTGTGAGAACGTTCATCAGGATAAAGCTCTCTTGACAATGCTACTGTATCTATAACCTCATTCTTAAAGGTCATTCCTTGTTTTTTTGCAAATGTCTTTACAAAGCCCACATCAAATTTTGCATTGTGCGCAACAACCGTTTTTCCATCGCAGAACTTTATAAATTCAGGCAAAACTTCTCGGATTGTGGGCATGCCCTCAACCATTTTATCATGTATTCCGGTAAGTTCTACTATATTTTGTGGTATTGGTTTTTCGGGATTGATAAGCTGCGAAAATTTGTCAACAACTTCCCCTCCAGAAATTTTAACTGCACCGATTTCGGTAAAGGTTTCTGTTTCAGAACTGAGCCCGGTGGTTTCAATATCAAAAACAATATATGTATTATTTTTAAATCCTTCATCTTTTCTGGTTTTAAGCGGCAGGTCATTAACCAGATAACCCTCCGTTCCGTAAAGAACTTTAATGGGCGTTCCCGCTTTTTTAAGTTTCTTTGCCGCACCAAAAGCTTCGGGAAAGGCCTGCGCAACACCATGGTCGGTTATTGCAACAGCCGGGTGTCCCCACTTTGACGCACGGTTAATAAGATCCGCTGCCGACGACACCGCATCCTTTGCACTCATTTTGGTGTGAAGATGCAGTTCAACCCTCTTGGTTTCGGCGTTATCCATCCGGGGCGCCGGTTTTTCATGCCTCTCAAAGGATAAAACCTTCATCTTCTCCCCGTGGGCTCTTTCGTCATATTTATAACTGCCTCGCACCGAAAGAATGTTCCCTGACCTTATAGCAGGAACAACTTTTTTCACATCCTTTGCCTTGCCGAACAACTCACAGGAAATCGCCCAATTATCATCGCCTATATCAAAGTTAACGGCAACAAAGGCCAGCTCTCCGTCTTTCCTTATTTCACGGACTTCGGTATCTATAATTTCTCCCCTGACGTGATAAATCTTTCCGTCTGCTTTTATGTCAATCATAGGGGAAACTTTCTCTTTTATGACTCTGCCATAAATAAGACCCATTTTTGTGCTGTAATCTTCAAGGTCTTCTTCCTCTTCCTCGTCTTCTTCAGGCACCGGAATAGGTTCACGACTTGCAACAATTTCAGCCAATCTTTTTTCTTCATTTATGACACGTTCTTCTTTTTCCTGCGAATAGCTTTCCATATCAATTTCTTCAGCATCTATCACAACCCTGATACTTTCGCCAAGTTCAAAGCTTATTATTTCTGCAAGAATATCTGCGCAACGGTTTTTGCTGAGAATATCCTTGCCGCACTTAACATTTTTTATTTCAAGAACTCCGCCACTTAATTCTGCATAGCTTGCCGTTAGAAAGGCTTTGCATATACTGCTTTTTCTGAATAGCGAAACAAGCAGGTTTCTGTAATATTCCTCGCTGAAACCCACTCCGTTATATTTAATTTTTACATCAACATCATCAAGACTGTAAATGCTTTTTACCTGCTCTATAAAACCAAAAAGTTCCGGTTTTTCTACAAGCTTATCCGCACCTAAAACAATCCTGACTGTTTTATTTTTTATATCAACAACAAAGTCTAAAACCTCTAACCTCTCTATCTTTTTTGCAAGAGGTTCAAGCACGGTTACTTTGTCGAAAATATCCAACAATCCAGACATTTAAGATTTTTCCTCACATTTTTTCAATTTCACTCATAAGAGTTTCTACAATTTTTTGTTCCGGTATTTTCCCAATTATTTCTCCCTTTTTAAACAAAACAGCACAGCCATCACCGCCGGCAATTCCGATATCTGCATCCTTCGCCTCGCCGGGGCCGTTTACCACGCATCCCATAACTGCAACCTTCAGATTTTTGTTGCAACCTTCCAATCTCTCGTTAACTTCCTTTGCTATGGGTATAAGGTTTATCTTGCAACGTGCACAGGTCGGGCAGGAAACAACCTCCACCCCGCCTTCAATCAGGTTTAAAGATTTTAATATTAACTTTGCGGTTTCAACCTCAAGAACCGGATCGTCGGTAAGGGATACCCGAATGGTTTCTCCTATGCCGTCTGCCAAAAGAGAGCCTATCCCTATGGAAGATTTTATTACTCCGCTTTTATATGTGCCTGCTTCTGTTACCCCTAAATGAAGGGGATAATCAAACTTTTCACGTGCTAACCGGTACGCTGCAATTGTTTTTCTCACATCCGATGATTTTATGGAAATCACTGTATCATAAAAACCATACTTTTCAAGAATTTTTACATGTCCCATTGCACTCTCAACCATTGCCTCGGGGGTTGCTTCGCCATATTTTTCTAAAATCTCTTTTTCCAGCGAGCCTCCGTTTACACCTATTCTTATTGGGATATTACGGCGTTTGGCCTCTTCGCACACAGCTTTTGCCCTGTCTTCACTTCCTATGTTTCCGGGATTTATTCTTATTTTGTCAATCCCACGTTCCATACAGGTCAGAGCAAGTCGGTAATCAAAATGAATATCCGCAACAAGAGGAATACTAATTCTGTTTTTTATATCATATACCGCCTTTGCGCTGTCTTCATCAAGCACCGCAACACGCACAATATCACAGCCGGCCTTTTCAAGTTCCTTTATCTGCTGAACTGTTTTTTCTACGTCTGCTGTATATGCTGTTGTCATTGACTGAATAGCAATCTTATTACCTCCGCCAATTTCAACATTTCCTATTTTTACCTTGCGGATATTATTCATTTATAACCCACCTTTTTTGTTATTTTTCAAAAGCCATCAATTTGTCAACCCGGTTCTGATGTCTTCCGCCCTGAAATTCTGCATTTAAATATGCATTAACTATCTCAAGAGCCAAATCACAGCCTGTAATTCTTTCACCAAGACAAATAACATTTGCATTATTATGTTCCTTTGTCATTCTTGCGCTATATGTATCTGTAACGTGTGCCGCACGGATACCATTTATTTTATTTGCCGCAATGCTCATACCTATTCCCGTTCCGCAAATAAGAATTCCCTTTTCACATTCACCTGAGATAACACCTTCACAAACAGCTTTTGCATAATCAGGATAATCACATGATTCTGTACTGTATGTTCCAAAATCCTTGTATTCCAATCCTTTTTCTTCAAGAAATTTCTTTATTATTTCCTTTAAATTTATTCCGCCGTGGTCACAACCTATTGCTATCATCTTATTTTTCTCCTTTTGAAAATATATTATATATAGATAATAACAAATTTAAAATCAAATATCAATCTTTTTGACAAAAATTGTTATGCGTGTTATAATATAATTGTTTAAAAACACTCGAAAGGAGTTTATTATGGATTATTTAAAAGAATACGAATTCTGGCTCTCTAATGTAAGCGATGAGGAAAAGGCCGAACTCGAAAAAATAAAAGGGAATGATGCCGAGATAAAGGACAGATTTTATCAGTCTTTGGAGTTTGGTACAGCGGGTCTCCGCGGGGTTATTGGTCTTGGCTTAAATCGTATCAATAACTACGTTGTTGCCCGTGCAACACAGGGTCTTGCAAATCAGCTAAAAAAATCAAACCCGGGATGCACCGAACTTTCTGTTGCTATTGCTTACGACAGCAGAAATAAATCTGATGAATTTGCAAAGGTTTCTGCCTGTGTTCTTGCTGCAAACGAAATAAAGGCGTATCTTTTCTCTGAACTTAAGCCTGTTCCCGAACTTTCTTTTGCGGTTCGTTATAAAAAGGCAAACGCAGGTATAGCAATTACCGCAAGCCATAATCCTGCTAAATATAATGGATATAAAGTTTATGGCGAAGATGGAGCACAGCTTAATCCTGACCTTGCCTCAATTGTCCTTGAAGAAATCGAAAAAACCCCTATCTTTGGAGGAGCTAAAATATGTGACTTTAACCAGGCCATAGAAAACGGTATGATTGAGTTAATGGGAAATGATGTTGAAGAAGAATATTTGAACATTGTTCAATCTTTGTGTTTGAATCCTGATTTAGTTAAAAAATCTGGCAAGGATATGAAATTTGTCTACACTCCTTTCCACGGCACCGGTAACAAACCTGTACGCAAAATCCTTAACAGAATTGGTTTTGAAAATGTTCTTGTTGTAAAGGAACAGGAAAGCCCTGACGGAGATTTCCCCACAGTTGAATCACCAAACCCCGAAAATAAAGAAGGCTTTAAAATTGCCATTGA
>JAZNVB010000108.1:0-49303 GCA_045592585.1 Clostridia bacterium | reverse complement strand
CCAAAGATGTTTGACTGCCAGATTTTCTTTGGGTCTGTTTCAAATTCGTTAAGTAGATAATGCACAAGTTCCTCGGACTGCTTTTCTGTTCCCACTATTGGGCTGACTTCGGTTTCAATGTCTGCCCGAATCATGTGTATGGAGGGAGCTGATGCTTTAAGCCTTACCCCAAAGCGGCTGCCCTGTTTTACGATTTCGGGCTCTTCAAGAGTAAGCTCATCGATTGAGGGTGATACAATTCCATAACCCTTTCGGTTTACTTCGTCAAGAGCAAAGGCAACCTTATCGTATCGGTTTTTGATATGAGCAAGTTCCTTTAGCAGGCTCATAAGATTTTCTTCGTTGTTAATTTCAAAGCCTGTCATTTCGGTTAGAATTTTGTAATAAAGCGAATCAGGTAGTTTTAAATCAATGGCAACAGTACCATCAACCATATTTACAGAATTAAGGTGCGCGCCGGTTACGTATTCGTTGTCGCACAAGGATGATACAACACTTTTGGCATCGGAAAGTTTAAGGGTAGAACAAATTTTTTCGGCAACAAATTTTTGCAATTCACTTTTTAACCAATGCTTGCCGTCGAGGGCATCTGCCCAACCGGGAAGGGTTATGCCGATTTCGGTAACCGGGAATGAAAGCAGAAGGTTTTCCATAATGGTGCTGATGTCTTCCATACACAGCTCCATACAGTTCATTGGCAGGACACAGGCATTGTATTTTTCCTCCAGATATTCTTTGTGCTCACGTACACTTTCCGAATAAGGATTAAGAGTGTTGAGAATAATAATAAATGGTTTGCCCAAGGATTTGAGCTGAGTTACAACCTGTTCTTCGGCGGGATAATAGTCCTCTTTGTCAATGTCTGTAATGCTGCCATCGGTTGTAACAACTATTCCAACTGTTGAGTGTTCACAAATTACCTTTTTGGTGCCTATCTCTGCAGCTTCGGCAAAGGGTATAGGACTTTGTGACCAAGGGGTCATAACCATTCTGGGATTGTCATTTTCGATATAACCAAGAGCACTGTCAACAATATAGCCAACACAGTCAATGAGCCGTATTCTAAAGGATGTGCTGTCGTCAAGACGTATTTCGACGGCCTCGTTTGGAATAAACTTTGGTTCGGTGGTCATAATCATTCTGCCGCCAGCACTTTGCGGAAGTTCGTCCATAGCACGTTCTCGTTTATGGTCGTTTTCAATGTTGGGAATAACCATAAGATTCATAAAATTTTTTATAAAGGTTGATTTTCCGGTGCGAACAGGTCCGACAACGCCCAGGTAAACATCGCCGCCGGAACGCTTTGCAATATCGCTGTAGATATTATATTCAAGCATTTAATATTCCTCCTTGGATTTTTTTGCCTGTCATTTTGTTACAATACTTATGCACAAGCCCTAAATAATATGCAAAAACCAAAAAAATCGGTGAATATACGGGTTGTAATTTTATTGACAAACAGTATGGAATATGATAAATTATATTAAGGATGGAGAGGGTAAAATGGACACAAGGAATAAAAGATACGCTGTTTTTGTAGATATTGACGGGACCCTTATGGGAAACTCCCGGGAAGCTCTTCAAAAGAATATCGATGTTATACAAAAGGTACGAAGTTGTGGCCATAAAGTGCTGATAAATACCGGCAGATCAACGGCGTATATGCCAAAGGAATTTGATGCAGGCAGGTATTTTGATGGTGTAGTTTCGGGTGCCGGTGCCAGAATCATGCTTGATAAAAAGGAGATTTTTTGCAAACTGATGCCGGAGGCTGCAATCAGGCATTTTTCTGAAACGTGTTATGGGACAGTAGATGTCAGTATCCTTGAAGGCGTTGAAGAAATGTATATTGTTGGCCCTGAAAGAGCTTTTGTGTATGATTGGAAGTTTATTACCCCTGAAAATATTGAATCATATATAAGAAATGGAATAATGATTGAAAAATTCACCATTCTTGGCAATGCTCCTGATAAATTGCAGGATGTTATGGGAAACGACTATCTTGTGATTCAGCACTCGACATATGCCGAAATAATTCACAAAGCTTATACCAAGGCGGGTGCTATGAGGATGGTTCTTGATTATCTCGGAATACCCACCGGGCAAAGTATTGCTATTGGCGACAGCCTTAATGATTTTGATATGATAAGTGCTGCAGGGATAGGAGTTGCTATGGGAAATGCTATTCAGGAAATAAAAGATATAGCAACAATGACAACTGCATCCGTAGACGAAGCAGGAGTGGCTGAGGCACTTGAAGAGATATTTAAATTATAATAAAAGAGGAATGAGTATGGGAAAGAGGATGTTATTTGTTGTTAATCCACTGTCCGGAAAAGGAACTATTAAAAATAGTGTTTTGGATATAGTGAATACTTTCACTAAGGATGGATGGGACGTTACGGTTCACCCCACTCAACACAAAGATGATGCAAGTGAGTATGTGTGTAATCATGGTGCAGATTATGATATGCTTGTGATATCCGGCGGTGACGGAACTTTAAACGAGGGTATTTGTGGTTTGATGACAATAGACCGTGACAAACGACCTGTTCTTGGATATATACCTGCGGGAACGACTAATGATTTTGCATCTAATATGCGTATTTCAAAAAATGTAAAAAAGGCAGCTAAGGATATAATGAATGGCCATCACTATATGTGTGACATTGGGCTTTTCAATGAAAAGAATTTTGTTTATGTTGCAGCCTTTGGTGCGTTTACCAATGTTGCATATGAAACCCCTCAGCAGAACAAAAACATATTGGGACACGCAGCCTATGTGCTTGAGGGTGCAAAGAATCTGACAAATCTGAAACCTATTTCGATGCAAATTCTGTATAACGATGGTTTGATTGAAGGAGAGTTTATTTACGGAATGGTTTCAAACACTAATTATATTGGCGGTGTTAAGGCCGAAAAAGCTTTTAAGGCACAGCTTAATGACGGATTTTTTGAGGTTATTCTTGTTAAAAATCCTAAGAATGTTATTGAAATTCAGGATATTGTGTCACGACTTTTGCGACAAGACTTGTCATCAGATGCCTTTGTTGTTTTTAAAACAGACCAGGTAAAGTTTGTTTCGAATACTCCGGTGCAATGGACTTTGGATGGTGAGTTTGGTGGTGCTGTGACAGAAGCAGCCGTAATCAACGAGAAACAGGCGATAACTCTTGCTTTGGGCAGGGAAATGGAGTGTTAAAAATATATTATGGAAAAAACCCCTCTCTCTTTAAGAAAACATATAGCAATTTTTGGAGATACAAATGCCGGAAAGTCAACACTTTTTAATGGGATTTTGGGGCAGGATGTATCAATTGTTTCGGAAATAAGCGGAACAACCACAGACCCTGTAACTCGTGCAATGGAGCTTATTCCGTATGGACCGGTGGCACTGATTGACACAGCAGGTCTTGGGGATACAACCCAATTGGGTGATGCGCGAATTAAAAAAACAAAAGAGATTCTTGCACGGACAGATTTGGTTCTGTACGTAAAGGATGTTAGCTCTGATAATAATACAGATTTTGATTTTGGAAGCACGAAAAAAATAAATGTATATACCAAATGTGATATAGCAAAAGCAGATAGAATAGATTATGTAAAATCTATTGACCCTGAAGGCATATTTATATATGAACACACTGAAAATGGACTGGAAGAATTGAAAAAAAGAATGGTTTCAGTTCTGAACACAATGGAAAAGGAAGCCGAAACCCTTCTTGGAGATATAGTCCCTTCCGGTGGAATGGTTGTTTTGGTTATTCCTATTGATGAAGCGGCTCCCAAAGGCAGACTGATTTTGCCTCAGGTACAGACTTTGCGTGACTGTCTTGACCACAACATAAGGGCAACTGTTACCACAGTTGAAACTCTGGCAAAAACTCTTGAAGAACTGCCTGTGGTTGACCTTGTGGTAACGGATTCGCAGGCGTTTAAAGAGGTTGATGCTATTGTTCCTCAGGAGATACCGCTTACTTCGTTTTCTATGCTTTTGGCAAATCAAAAAGGTGGAATTTCACAGTTTATTGAGGGGTTGAATGTAATTACATCTTTGTTAGATGATGATGAGATTTTAATGCTTGAGGCATGTACCCACAACACAACCCACGAAGATATCGGCAGGGTTAAAATTCCAAACCTTCTTCAAAAGAAAACAGGGAAAAAGTTGATTTTCACACATCTTTCGGGTCATGATTTTCCCGAAGACGTTGAAAAATATAAATTGGTCATCCAATGCGGTGGCTGTATGATTAACAAAAGGGCTGTACAGTCCCGATTGGAGGTCTTTGCCCAAAAGAATATTCCCGTCACCAACTATGGCGTAGTTTTGGCGTATCTTAGCGGAATTGCAGAACGGGCAACCGGTATTTTTAAAGAAAATAATTAAATTTACATAATGGAGGAATGATTTTATGGACACAACGTTGGTAGTAATGGCAGCAGGTATGGGCAGTCGCTTTGGAGGTCTTAAGCAGATGGAGCCAATTGGCCCTGCAGGTGAGTTTTTAATGGATTTTTCAGCTTTTGATGCAAAGCAGGCAGGTTTTTCAAAGGTTGTCTTTGTTATCAAAAAGGAAATGGAAGAGGATTTCAACCGCATTGTGACAAGCCGTGTAAAAAAATATATGGATGTTGAATATGTTTTTCAGGAAATGGACAGCCTTCCCGAAGGCCGTGTAAAACCCTGGGGTACAGGTCATGCAATTCTTTGCTGTAAGGATGTCGTTAAAACACCTTTTGCAATTATAAATGCAGATGACTATTATGGCAAGGCGGCATATGTCGAAATTAACAACTGGCTTAAAAATATGCCCGAGGGCGAAATGGCTCTTGTTGGCTATGAACTTGGTCAGACCACAACCGAAAACGGAACTGTTACCCGTGGCGTTTGTCAGGTTGAAAATGGCTATCTTACCGGTATTCGTGAAACAAAAGGTATAAGCGGATATACATACTGTGAGGACGGCGAAACGGTTCACAATTTGCCTGAGGACAGCATTGTTTCAATGAATATGTGGGGCTTTGGTACAGAAATCTTTGATTATCTTGAAAGAGAGTTTGAAATTTTCAAAAAGGAAAAGGATGTTATGAAGGACGAGTTCCTTATTCCTATTGTTGTTGATATTCTCATCAAGAAGGGTGAAACCAAGGTTAAGGTTTTAAGCAGTCCTGACCGTTGGTATGGTATGACATACCGCGAAGATAAGGAAGTTGTTATGAAGGCGATGAAGGAATTCTGTGATAAGGGATTATATAACGGAATTTCTTAGTATTATAGCACAAGTTTTATGCGATGGGGGATGTTTTACAACATTCCCTTTTTTGTTATTATGAATATATTACAAAAAATTTGCAAAAATACACTTTACATTGTAAATCTTTTTTGGTATACTGTATTTTGTGGAATAATAGAAAAATCTTACTATATATAGATATTAAAGGAAATAACGGAGGTATTTGCAAAGGTGTGTGCAAAAAGTTATAATGATGACAGTATTGTATCGCTGAAAGGCGCTGACAGGGTAAGAAAGCGTCCGGCTGTTATTTTTGGCTCGGACGGTATTGAGGGCTGTCAGCATTCTGTATTTGAAATACTTTCAAACTCAATTGACGAGGCTCGTGAGGGTCACGGCAAGCTTATTACTGTGCGCAGATTTCTTGACCTTTCTGTTGAGGTAGAAGATCAGGGCCGTGGTATTCCTGTTGATTATAATCAGCGTGAAGAACGTTTCAACTGGGAACTGGTTTTCTGCGAAATGTACGCAGGCGGTAAGTATGCAAATAATTCGGGAGAAAACTATGAGTTCAGTCTGGGGCTTAACGGTCTTGGTACTTGTGCGACCCAATATAGCTCGGAATATATGGATGTTGAGATTTTGCGTGACGGACATAAATTTGAGCTGCATTTTGAAAAGGGTGATAACGTTGGTGGTCTTACAAAGACACCGTTTAAGCATCGTCACACGGGCACAAAAATAAAATGGAAACCCGATACAGAGGTTTTCACAGATATTGACATTCCTCTGGAATATTATATGGATGTATTAAAGAAGCAGGCGGTTGTGAATTCTGGAGTAAAGTTTGTTCTTTACAACGAAACAGCACCGGGCAAATTTGAAAGTTTTGAGTTTTATTATGATAATGGTATAATTGACTATTTAAAGGAATTATCCGATGGAAAGGAAAAAACCGCGCCCCATTATATCGAGGCAGAACGCCGTGGACGTGACCGTGAGGATAAGGAAGATTACAAGGTAAAAATGAGCTTTGCTTTTTGCTTCAATAATGATGTCAATGTAATTGAGTATTATCACAATTCCAGCTTTTTGGAATACGGAGGTTCACCCGATAAAGCGGTAAGAAATGCTTTTGTATACGCCATTGACAAGTATCTAAAGGCAAATAATAAATATACCAAAAATGAGTCAAAAATTTTGTTTACCGACGTTCAGGACAGCCTTTGTCTTATTAGTAACTCATTCTCCACAATGACAAGCTACGAAAACCAGACCAAAAAGGCGATTACCAACAAGTTTATTCAGGATGCAATGACGGAATTCCTGCGTGAACAGCTTGATATTTATTTTATTGAAAACAAGATGGATGCCGAAAAGATTGCTGATCAGGTTCTTATCAATAAGCGCAGCCGAGAAACCGCCGAGAAAACACGAACAACACTTAAAAAGAAGCTTGATGTCAAGATGGATGCGGTTAACCGCGTTAAAAAGTTTGTTGATTGCCGCAGCAAGGATGTTGACCGCCGTGAAGTTTATATCGTGGAGGGCGACTCGGCTCTTGGTTCCTGTAAGCTTGGCCGTGACAGCGAATTCCAGGCGATTATGGCAATAAGGGGTAAAATTCTGAACTGCCTTAAGGCTGACTATGACAAGATTTTTAAAAGTGACATTATTGTTGATCTTCTTAAAGTTCTTGGCTGTGGTGTTGAGATAAATGCCAAGCAGAACAAAGAACTCAGCTCATTTGATATAAACAATCTTAGGTGGAACAAGGTTATTATCTGTACTGATGCCGATGTTGATGGCTTTCAGATAAGAACATTGGTGCTGACAATGCTTTACCGCCTTACACCAACATTGATTAACGAAGGCTATGTTTATATTGCGGAATCTCCACTTTATGAAATAACCTGCAAGGACAAAACCTATTTTGCCTTTGACGAAAAGGAAAAAACGGATATCCTTGCTAAATTGGAGGGACAAAAATACACAATTCAGCGCAGTAAGGGACTTGGTGAAAACCAGCCCGAAATGATGTGGGAAACTACCATGAACCCAGAAACCCGACGCCTTATAAAAGTGATGCCCGAGGATGTTGATAAAACTAAAGAGGTTTTTGAACTGTTGCTTGGCGATAATCTTGCAGGCAGAAAGGAACACATTGCAGAACATGGTCATGAATATATTGACCTGATTGATGTAATGTAAGAGTAGAAAACGGAGGATAAATTCAATGGCAAAAAAACCTGTTATTGAACTTCAAAATATAACAGACACTTTAGAAACAAACTACATGCCCTATGCTATGAGTGTAATTGTTTCAAGAGCAATTCCCGAAATTGACGGTTTCAAGCCGGCACACAGAAAGCTACTTTACACAATGTATAAGATGGGCTTGATAGGTGGTGGCCGTACTAAATCTGCCAACGTTGTTGGGCAGACAATGAAGCTTAATCCCCATGGTGATGCGGCAATTTATGAAACAATGGTGCGCCTTACAGAAGGCCATCAGGCGTTGCTTCACCCATTGGTTGATTCCAAGGGTAATTTTGGCCGTCAGTATTCAAGGGATATGGCTTATGCTGCCGCACGTTATACCGAGGTAAAGCTTTCTAAAATCTGTAGCGAAGTTTTCAAAGATATAGATAAAGAAACGGTTGATCTGGTTGACAACTATGATGGCACATTAAAGGAGCCTACCCTGCTTCCGGTCAGCTTTCCCAATATTTTGGTAAACCCCAATCAGGGTATTGCTGTTGGTATGGCCTCAAATATATGCAGCTTTAACCTTAATGAAATTTGCGAAACCGCTATAAAAATGATGAAGGAACCTGACTGTGATATTATGGATGTACTGAAGGCTCCTGATTTTTCAACCGGCGGCGAAATCATTTTTGAAGAAGCTGTAATGCGTGAGATTTATGAAACCGGCAGAGGCTCATTCAAAATCCGTGCAAAATATGAATATGACAAAAAGCAGCATTGCATTGATATAAAGGAAATCCCATACACCACAACTGTTGAGGCAATTATTGAAAAAATAATAGAACTGATAAAGGGCGGCAAATTGAAGGAAATTTCGGATATCCGTGACGAAACCGACCTTAAGGGCCTTAAGGTTACAATTGATATAAAACGCGGTACCGACCCTGATAAACTAATGGCAAAACTCTTTAAGATGACGCCTCTGCAGGATAGCTTTGGCTGTAATTTTAATATTTTGGTTGAAGGCTCGCCTATGGTTCTTGGCGTTAAAGATATTATTTGCGAATGGCTGAGATTCCGTAAACATTGTATCAAGCGGGGCATACGTTTTGATATTGATAAAAAAAGTGCAAAACTCCATCTTTTGCAGGGCCTTGAAAAAATTCTTCTTGATATTGATAAGGCAATAAAAATTGTCCGTGAAACCGAAGAGGATCAAATGGTTGTTCCCAACCTGATGTCAGGCTTTGACATTGACGAAATTCAGGCTGAATTTGTTGCTGAAATTAAGTTGCGTAATCTTAATAAGGAATATATTTTAAAGCGTACTGCAGAAATCAAGGAGCTTGAAGAAGAAATTGCCGAGCTTCGCGATACTCTTGAAAAGAATAAAAAGATTGAAAAAATTATTGAAAAACAACTGAAGGAAATAATAAAAAAATATGGCGTTGAACGAAAGAGCTCAATAATCTATGAAACCGATGTCGAAGATATTGTTGAGGAAGAAAAAATAGAAAATTATCCCGTTATGATGTTTATAACTCAGGATGGTTATTTAAAAAAGATTTCGCACCACGCCTTGCGCACCAGCGGTGAACAAAAGGTCAAGGAAGGTGACAGAATTGTTCAGTGCGTTGATACGGATAATACTGCCGAGGTTCTTGTGTTCTCAAGCTCGGGCGAGGTTTATAAAACCCGTGCGCACGAAATTCCAGACAGCAAAGCAAGCCTGCTTGGTGAGTATATGCCCAATCTTCTTTCAATGGGCGAAGGCGAACGTGTTGTGGGTATTGTTGTCACAAAAGAATATAAGGGCAGTATACTTTTTTGCTTTGAAAACGGAAAAATGGCAAAGATAGATATAGCTGGCTATGAAACTAAGCAGAACAGACGAAAGCTGATAAATGCTTATTCAACGGCATCGCCTTTGGTTAAGGTTTTGTATCTTACTGAGGACACCGAGTTGGTTGCTATAAGCAATATCGGCAAGGCTCTTATATTTAATTCATCACAGGTGGCTTTAAAGACCACCAAAAATTCTCAGGGTGTAAATGTTATGTCGCCTACCAAAAACAGCAAGCTTGCAGATGTTAAGCTTGTAACTGAGTCAGGCATTAAGGATGTTAAACATTACCGGACAAAAAATATCCCGGCAAAAGGTGCAGTAATCCGCCCCGAAGATGCCGAGGACGAACAACTTACATTGTTTGAATAATATTCAAATTGGTAGCATAAACATTCTCTGAGGTGACAGAGAGTGAAATTTAAAGTTTTTCATATGAAACGGATAATTGCTACACTTGTTGTGGCGATTGTTGTATTGGCGGCAACAGGGGTAGATATGCTTATAAAAAGCAGGCTGACCCAAAGTACCGCAGCAACGCCTTTGCTGGACAAAATAATTCTGATTGACCCGGGACACGGGGGAATTGATGCAGGAGCATCTGCCAACGGAGCTGTAGAGAAGGACATTAACCTTGCTGTTGCCAACTTTTTAAAGGGATATATTGAGGCAGGCGGCGGCAAAGCATATATGACCCGTGAAACTGATGGCAATACTGCAGATCCTAACCGAGACAAAAACATATCGCAAAAAAAGTCCGATATGCAAATGCGCAAATCGGACATTGAGAAGTATAAGGCAGATATCTTTATAAGTATCCATATGAACAAGTTTGAACAGTCAAAATACCGTGGTGCACAGGTCTTTTATGATGATGATTCCGAAGCAAACAGACTGCTTGCCGAGGCAATACAGCAATCCCTTAAGGATGTGCTCAAAGACGGCAACAACAGAGTTGCAAAAAGCACAGGTGACAGCATATTTGTTCTTCGTGATAACAGTGTTCCGTCGGTACTTGTTGAGTGTGGATTTTTGTCAAATACTGATGAGGCAAAGCTTCTTAAAACTCCCGAATATCAAAAGTTAGTTGCAGAAGGAATTTATGCAGGGGTTATTAAATATATCAGCCATTGATCATTTTGTTAATGTCACGCTTTAAGCGTGACATTATTCTTTTTTCAAGGCGTGATATGTAAGACTGGGAAATTCCCAACATATCGGCAACCTGTTTCTGGGTTTTTTCTTCTCCTGTGCCGCCTATACCAAAACGCAGGTTCATTATTTTTTGTTCACGTTCCGAAAGCCGTTTCAATGCAATCTGCAAAAGTTCTTTATCAACATTATCTTCAATTTCTCTCTGGGTAATGTCGTTGTCCGTTCCCAGTATATCCGAAAGCAGAAGCTCATTTCCGTCCCAATCCACATTCAGAGGTTCATCAATGGAGATGTTGGCTTTGTTTGAATTGTTTTTCCGCAGATACATAAGTATTTCGTTTTCTATACAGCGGGAGGCGTATGTGGCAAGCTTAATATTTTTATCAGGTTTAAAGGTGTTGATTGCTTTAATAAGACCAATGGTGCCTATTGAAATCAAATCCTCAACACCAACACCTGTGTTTTCAAACTTCTTTGCAATATATACAACAAGACGCAGATTATGTTCGATAAGAATTGCCCGTGTATTTTGCAGATCTTTACCCTTACTAAGATTTTCAAGCAAATGCTCTTCGTCTGCAGGTGTCAACGGCGGAGGAAGGGTGTCGGCGCCTCCTATGTAGTGAATATATTTTCTTCCTTTAAAAAAAATAAAAAATTTTTCAAGCAGCGTTATCAGGTAATTCACAAATGTTCACAGCCTTTCTTTGAATGTTGTTTTCGAGTATTTGGGGATTAAATATTGCAGAATATGTATCTATATCATTTTTAGAAATACCGATAACAGAATGAATGATTTCTTTGCCGTCGATAATCAGTTTATCGGGTATAAATCCGTCTAAAATGCCTTTTGAATTATCAATAGTGGTAAAGGGGAGAGGGCGGTATCGGGGTTCAGGACATTCCTGCGGTAATAAACTCCTGGCAATTTTGGGTGATATGATAACGGCCGGTGCTCCTGAAATCGGGTCGCAAAGAGTGCAACCGGTATCACAAAGTGCCGACACAGTGACGTGTTTATCATCAAAGTGTATGGTAAGTAAAGCTGTTATTTTTTCATTTTGAAGATTTTGTTTTTTTATGTATGCAATTATGTATATCATGGTATATGCCAAAAGAGTGGAGATAATCAGCAATTCAAAGTTGATGCTCAGGTAAATCTCTCCATTTGATACTGCAGCACCGAGTACAGTGCCAAAGTCTGTCGCAAATATAAGGACAAGCATTATACCGCCAAAAACTGCGTTAACACCAAAGAAAACAAGACCGTTTTTTAGTATAACAGCCGGCGTTTTTGATGGAAAAGCCAGGCATGATATTATAAAAAGAAATATCGTTTTCATCAGAAGTGAATGCATAAATGAAAGTTGTGGAAAAAACATCACGGTTGAATATAATGCGGCAACGGTGGCTGACAGCAACATACGCAATACGGTAAGATTTTTTTTCAAAAAAATAGCTGTGGCGTACAGCATTACAGAATCCATTAAAAAATTTAGCAAAAACAACATATCTATGTATATAACGGGTTTCACAACACCACCCCTTTCGCAAATAATATGTATATTTAGAATACCATTAGGCGAGCGAATTTTTTGTCGTATAAGGTAGAGGAATAAATTTTAAATTTGTATTGAAATGCAGATGTAAATGTGATATAATGTTTTGCAATATAATAGCTTTAGATAATGGTGTTGTAAAATGAATGTTTATTTAATGGTTGATATCGAAGGTGTCAGCGGAATTTATGCCAAAGAACAAGTTCTTTTTGGCGAAAGCAGATTTAACGAGGGCAGACAGTTTATGACAGATGACATAAATGCTTGTATGAGAGGTCTTAAAGAGGCCGGAGTTGACAAAATTTACGTACGTGATTGCCACGGGACAAGCTATACAGTGCTCTGGAACGAAATTTCCGATGATGCTGATTTTGTTATAAGCGGAAAAACAGGAGAGGCTCGTTTTGCCGGGATTGAAGATTGTGATGCAGCTATTTTACTTGGTTATCATTCAATGGCGGGAACAGCCGGAGGTATTCTTGAACACACATGGAGCAGCAAGTGTTTGCAGAACGTGTGGATGAACGGCGAAAAAGTCGGCGAACTTGCAATTGACGCCGCAATATTGGGTGATTTGGGAAAGCCTGTCATTATGGTATCGGGCGATGATAAAGTATGTGCAGAGGCAAAATCGTTAATGCCGAATATTGTTACAGCCGAAGTGAAAAAAGGACTTTCATCATTTGGCGGAATGTTATTACCACCACAAAAAGCACATGAACTTTTGCGCGAAAAGGCAAAAGAGGCAGTTTTAAATTATAAAAATGTTAAACCCTATGTTGTTTTAAAGCCTGTTGAAGTTAAAATTGAACTTGT
Source organism: Clostridia bacterium (assembly GCA_045592585.1). Taxonomy (GTDB): domain Bacteria; phylum Bacillota; class Clostridia; order Monoglobales; family Monoglobaceae; genus SIG440. The sequence continues at coordinate 36,485 of JAZNVB010000108.1, read as the reverse complement.
AGAAAGAGGAGTTCTTCCCAGAATGAATGCTCACGACGGACTTGAACATATAGACGGCAGGACATATAAAGTTAGTGCTGATACGGTTGAAAATGCTGTATTTAAGGCTATGGTCTTTTGAAAATATATTATTTGGAGGTTTAAATAATGGACACAAAGCATATTATAAATTTAATTGATGAAAGAAAAGAAGAACTTTTTGAACTTTTAAGTTCTTTGGTTAAAATACCTTCCGAGGGTACACCAAGCTGGGGTAATGAGGAACAACTTGCAAGACATATACATAGTTTGTGTCAGGAACTTGGACTGGAAAGTGAACTGTATTCACCTCTTGAGCTTGAAGGCTTTGAAGAGCATCCCGACTATCTTCCCGGCAGAGGACTTGAGAACAGATACAATGTATCTGCTGTTTGGAAGGGTGCAGAGGATATAAACGAGCTTATGCTTATGGGACATTCTGATACAGTTCAGACAGGCGACCCTGCCAACTGGGAATTTGACCCATTTTGCGGTTTGATAAAAGACGGCAAGATTTTCGGCAGAGGCTCTGTTGATGATAAATATGCTTTGGCGACTGCCCTTTTTATCATAAAACTTTTAAAAGAAGAAGGTTTTGAACCAAAACGTAATCTTGTATTCGCAGCATATTCCGACGAAGAGTACGGCGGCTCACACGGCGCAATGGCGGCTTCTATGAAGCATCCCTGCAACCGTATTGTAAATATGGACGGAAGAGAAAATCAGATCTGGCATTGCGGTAGTGGCGGCGGGGAATTTAAATACATTTATCATACCGCAAACCCTGCAGACAGCGCAAAAAATGCGGCACTTGCAATTCCTGTTGTTCTTGACGTGTTGGACGATTTTGCTAAAAACCGCAGCGAGGAACTTGAAGCAAACAGATTCTATGCCGGTACAATTATTCCCAAAACTTCATTAAGATATATGGGAATCCGTGCAGGAAACAACGGTCAGGACCTTGGTATTGGCGAAGTTCACTTTGTTTATTACACCGACAAGACAAAGGATGAAATTTATGCAGAACTTGCAGATTTTGAGAAAGAATTGGAAAAGAAGCTTGCACCTCTCGGAATTATCGGCGACGGTTTTAAACCTGCAACCAGATTCTTCCATTATGTACACTGTGAACCTGACAGCGATTCTATAAAAGATATGGTCGAAGCATCTCTTGAGGCAAACGGTATTGAACCAATTGTTTGCGGTTCTTGTCTTTCGGACCTTTCGGTTATCTCAAAATACGGAAACAGCAGTGCTTTTGCATATGGTTGCGGTCGTGATTTCAGCACAAAAGGCGGTGCTCATCAGCCAAACGAGTATATAGAATGTGACGCACTCGTTAAATTTGCTAAGACCATTGCAACCTATGTAATTAAAACTTTGGGTTAAATATATTAAATCAGGAGATATAATCTATGAAAAATATTAAACTTGACTACAAGTCAGCTTTGAACTTCTTCAGCGAAGAAGAAATTGCAAATGTAAAGGAACAAGTAAAAATTGCGCATAATGCTCTGCATAACAAAACCGGTGCAGGAAATGATTTTTTAGGTTGGGTAAACCTTCCTGAAGACTATGACAAAGAGGAATTTGCCAGAATTAAAGCGGCAGCAGCAAAGATTCGTGAAGATTCAGATGTGCTGATTGTTATTGGTATTGGTGGCTCGTATCTTGGTGCAAAGGCGGCTATTGATTTTCTGACAGGACCTTTTTATAATTATAATTCAAAAACACAGATTTTCTTTGCAGGCAACAGTATCAGCCCCAATTATATAAACGGTCTTCTTAAGGCGATTGAGGGCAAGGATGTTTCTGTTAATATTATTTCTAAATCAGGCACAACCACCGAGCCTGCCATTGCGTTCCGTATTTTTAAGGAATACCTTGAAAATAAGTATGGCAAGGAAGAGGCAAAAAACAGAATTTATGCAACAACCGATAAAGCCCGTGGTGCTCTGAAAAACCTTGCAGACAAAGAAGGCTACCAAACCTTTGTTGTTCCCGATGATGTAGGCGGCAGATACTCTGTTCTTACAGCGGTTGGACTTCTTCCCATTGCAGTGTGCGGTGCAGATATTGACAAGCTGATGCAGGGTGCCCGTGATGCTATGGACATCTATTCAAGTGATAATGTTGATGAAAATGACTGCTATAAGTATGCTGCTATCAGAAACATTCTTTATCGCAAGGGTAAAACCGTTGAAATGCTTGTAAATTATGAGCCCGAGCTCCAGTATTTTATCGAATGGTGGAAGCAGCTCTTTGGTGAAAGCGAGGGCAAGGATAACAAGGGCATCTTCCCGGCGGGAGCAAGCTTTTCAACAGACCTTCATTCTATGGGACAGTATATTCAGGATGGTTTGAGAAATCTTTTTGAAACAGTCCTTTATGTGGAAAATTCCAAGGAAGACATTGTTGTGGGTACAGACCCTGAGAATGTTGATGGTCTTAACTTCCTCAGCGGCAAGACGGTTGATTTTGTTAACAAAAAGGCGTTTGAAGGAACCCTTCTTGCTCATACCGACGGCGGTGTTCCCAATCTTGTTGTAAAGATTAAGGATTTAAGTGAATATACTCTTGGCCAGCTTTTCTATTTCTTTGAAAAAGCCTGTGGTATCAGCGGCTATATGCTGGGGGTAAATCCCTTCAATCAGCCCGGTGTTGAGAGCTATAAAAAGAATATGTTTGCACTGCTTGGCAAGCCCGGTTATGAGGCTGAAAAAGAGGCTCTTGAAAAAAGATTAAAATAATTAAAAAAACTATTGTTAAATTCAAAAACATATGATATAATGTACTAAAGAAAAAGATACACTTCTGTGTATTTAAATATAAAGAAGGGCGGTAAAGCTTATGATTAAAATTCACATTGGCCTTAAAGGCAGCGGCAAAACCAAAAAATTGATTGATGATGTTAACGGTGCTCTCGCATTGGAAAAGGGTAACGTTGTGTGCATCACCGAGGGTAATCGCCTTATGCATGACATTGACAGAAAGGTCAGAATGATCAATACAGAACAGTTTGATATAAAGAATTTCGATGTGTTTACAGGTCTTCTCAGCGGTATTATCGCACAGGACTTTGATGTTACACACATCTTTATTGACAGCGTGTTCAAAAGTGTTCCCGAAGAAACTATGGCAAACATCGACGCACTGATTGAAGCTATAGAAAAGCTCGAAGAGAAGTTCGACACATCATTCACACTGATGGTTAGTGCAGATGCTGCAGAAGCTACAGAACTGGTTAAAAAATATATGGCCTAATCAGCAGACGCTGCAACTATGAAAATTTGAGGGGAGCAGTCGGTTTAGAAAGCATAAATCGACTTTGCTCCTTTCTGCGTTTAAATCCGCAGGTTGAATTTTGCGGAAATTTATCAAAGAAAGGTTTATTTTGATATGCAGTATATGAGTACACGCAACAGCAGTATTAAAGTTAAATCTGCTGCTGCTATAAAAAAGGGCTTGTCAGAGGAAGGCGGACTTTTTGTTCCGGTTGAAATACCACAAATTACGCTTGAAGATATCAGCAAGCTCACAAAGAAAAATTATATTGAACGTGCGGTTTTTGTACTTAAAAAGTATTTAACCGACTTTTTGGTAAAGGAAATCCGTGAATGTGCCGAAAATGCATACGGTGGCGGTAAGTTTGACACCGAGAACCTTGCACCAATGGTGAATATCGGCGGTGAGTACAATGTTCTTGAACTGTGGCACGGACCTACTTGTGCATTCAAGGATATGGCTCTGCAGATTTTGCCGCATTTGCTTACAAAGTCAATGCAGAAAACAGGCGAGGATAAAACTGTTGTTATTCTTGTTGCAACCTCAGGCGACACAGGCAAAGCTGCACTGGAGGGCTTTAAGGATGTTGAAGGTACAAAGATTGTTGTGTTCTATCCAAGCGAGGGCGTAAGCAATATTCAGAAGCTTCAGATGATTACTCAGGAGGGCAAGAATGTATTCGTATCGGGCATTGAAGGTAACTTCGACGATGCACAGTCAGGGGTAAAAACAATCTTTACTGATGAGAAAGCGAATGCAGATTTTGCAAATAACAACTGCGTTATGTCATCGGCAAACTCAATTAACTGGGGCAGACTTGTTCCGCAGATTGTTTATTATGTTTCGGCTTACTGCGATATGGTTGAATGTGGCGAAGTTGAACTGGGACAGCCAATAAATATCTGTGTTCCCACAGGCAATTTTGGCAATATTTTAGCTGCATATTATGCTAAGAAGATGGGTGTTCCAGTAAACAAGCTAATCTGCGCATCAAACGCAAATAATGTTCTTACCGAATTCATCAAAACAGGCGAATATAACAAAAACCGTGACTTTCATACTACAATCTCACCGTCAATGGATATCCTTATTTCAAGCAATCTTGAAAGACTTCTCTTTGACCTTTCAGGATGCGACGACAAAAAGGTTTCAAAGTGGATGTCTGACCTTAAAGAAAATGGCGAATATAAAGTTTCTGCAGATGTTAAGAAAAAGATTTCAAATCTTTTCTGGGCAGGATATTGTGATGATTATTTCACAAAGGAATGTATCTATAAAACCTTTACCGAATTCGACTACACAGTTGATACACATACTGCTGTTGCAATTGATGTATATAATCAGTACAAAGCTGAAACAGGTGACGAAACACCAACAGTAATCGCGTCAACAGCAAGCCCATTTAAGTTTAATCAGAGTGTTCTTTCGGCTCTTGGCAAGGATGAAGAAGCCTTTGGTAAGGATGATTTTGAGCTCCTTAATCAGCTTTCTGAAATTTCGGGAATGAACATTCCTGCATCGCTGGGAACTCTTAAGGATAAGAAAAAGAGATTTGAAGGCGTATGCAAGAAGACAGAACTGCTTGATACAGTAAGTAAGTTTATCAAAAAGAAATAAATTTTATACGGCTCGCGAATACCGTGGGCCGTATTTTAAAAAATTTTTCGGGAGGTGATGCTTTGTGGCGATCTATGCTTTAGCAGACTTGCATCTGTCATTTGGCACAGACAAGCCTATGGATGTTTTTGGGTCAAAATGGGAAAATTATACCCAAAAGATACAACAAAATTGGCAAAGCATCGTAACCGATGATGATTTGGTGATAATCCCGGGTGACGTTTCCTGGGCTACATACATTGAAGATGCTCGTGAGGATTTTAAGTTTATAAACGACCTTCCCGGTAAAAAAGTTATCATCAAGGGAAATCATGACTATTGGTGGACAACCCTGAAAAAGATGGAAGAGTTCTTGAAAGAAAATCATTTTGATACAATTAAAATTTTGAATAACACTGCAATTACTTTTGAAGATGCGGCAATATGCGGAACACGTGGCTGGTCGGTTCAGGAAAATAATGACGAGGCGGACGAAAAGATTATCGACCGCGAAAAGAAACGTCTTATCCTTACCCTTGAAGAAGGAGTTAAACTGAAACAAAAACGTCTTATAGTGGGTATACATTATCCGCCCTTTGACCGTCACGGCGAGGAAAATGGATTTCTTGAAATTATGAGAAATTACAACGTAGATTTATGCGTTTATGGGCATCTACATTCCTATGCACATAAAAATGCAGTCGAGGGTAATCTGGGCGGAATAAGTCTTAAATTGGTGGCTGCAGATTACGTCGATTTTGCACCGGTTTTGGCGGAATAGATAATATGCATAAAAATTTTGGTTAAATTAGTCAAAAAAATATTAAAATGCCTATTGTCAAGGCGTGAATGTTATGATATAATATTAGCCAAACGATTAAAGATAGGCGTTTATGCCTTATTTGAGAAGTAAGAGAGGAATGTTTTTATGAGTACAGTAGAAAAAACAGAAAAGAATGTTGTTGCGTTTGAATTTTCAGTTAGCGGTGAAGAATTCAGAGCTGCTATTGAAAAGGCTTACAAACAGAACGTAGGCAAGATTACTATTCAGGGTTTCAGACGCGGTAAGGCTCCCCGCCAGATTATCGAAAGATATTATGGAAGTGAAGTTTTCTTCGAAGACGCAGTTAACATTGTTCTTCCTGATGCATATGATAAAGCAATTGACGAACAGAACATCGAAGCAGTTGCTCAGCCCGAAATTGATGTAAAAGAGATTTCAAGAGAAAACGGTGTTGTATTTACAGCTAAGGTTACTGTTAAGCCCGAATTTGAGCTTGGTCAGTATAAAGGCGTTGAAGTATCAAAGGTTACTTACAGAACAACCGAAAAGGAAATCAAGGGCGAAATCGAAAAGATTCGTGAAAGAAATGCAAGAATGGTTACTGTTGAAGACCGTGCAGCAAAGCTTGATGATACAGTAAACATTGATTTTGAAGGCTTTACCGATGGAGTTGCATTTGAAGGCGGCAAGGGTGAAAACTTTGACCTTAAGCTTGGTTCAGGTCAGTTTATTCCCGGCTTTGAAGACCAGCTTGTTGGTAAGTCAACAGGTGAAGAAGTTGAAGTAAACGTTACCTTCCCCGAAGAATATCACGCAGAAGATCTTAAGGGTAAGCCTGCTGTATTCAAGGTAAAGGTTAATGCTATCAAGACTCAGGAGCTTCCTGAACTTGATGACGAGTTTGCAAAGGATGTCAGCGAATTTGACACGTTTGAAGAATTTAAGGCTGATATGTCTAAAAAACTCAAGGAAAGAAACAAAGAAAAAGCAAAGAAAGAATTGGAAGACAAAATTCTGGAAACAATATGCAATAACACAGAAATTGATATTCCGGAGGCAATGTTTGAAACAGCTGTTAACAACCAGCTTCGTGATTTTTCAATGCAGCTTCAGTATCAGGGCATCACACTTGAACAGTATGCACAGTACACAGGTGTTACACTTGATGCAATGAAAGCACAGATAAGACCTGGTGCTGAAAAACAGGTTAAAACTTCCTTGGTTCTTGAAAAGATTGCCAAGGTTGAAGACATCAAGGTTACTGACAAGGATGTTGAAAAGGAAATCGAAAAGATGGCTGAACAGAGCAAGATGTCTGTTGAAGACGTTAAGAAATATGTTAACGTTGAGGGCATCAAAGAAAGCAAGCTTATCGAAAAGACTGTTGACTTTATCGTTAAGAATGCAGATGTTAAATAATTTGGCTGTATAAATATTGAGCAAAGGTTAATCATTTCGATTAACCTTGCTTGTATTTTAGGACTATGTCGAAAAAACAGGAAATAGGAGGAAAATATTATGTATAACAGTTTAGTACCATATGTAATCGAACAAACAAGCCGTGGCGAAAGGTCTTATGATATCTTTTCGCGTCTTTTAAAGGACAGAATTATATTTCTCTCTGACGAGGTAAACGATGCAACTGCAAGCTTGGTTGTTGCTCAGCTTTTATTCCTTGACAGTGAAGACCCCGACAAGGACATTAACCTTTACATCAACAGCCCCGGCGGCTCAATTACTGCAGGTATGGCAATTTATGATACAATGAAGTATACCAAGGCAGATGTATCAACAATCTGTGTGGGTATGGCTGCATCAATGGGTGCATTCCTTTTGTCAGCAGGTGCCAAGGACAAGAGATTTGCTCTACCCAATAGCGAAATTATGATTCATCAGCCCCTTGGCGGAACTCAGGGTCAGGCAACCGATATCCAGATACACGCAGAGCGTATAATTAAGATGAAGGATAAGCTTAACCGTATGCTCTCTGACCACACAGGTCAGCCTCTTGAGGTTATTCAAAAGGATACCGAGCGTGACAACTTTATGTCGGCAGAAGAGGCTCTTAAATACGGTCTTATAGACAAAATTGTTGAAAAGAGATAATTATTTATTGATTAAAGGAGATATTGTATGTCAAATAACAATGATACACGACATATCCGCTGCTCCTTCTGTGGCAAAACAGAGGATCAGGTAAAAAAAATGATTGAAGGCCCCGGGGTGTATATCTGCAACGAATGTGTTGACCTTTGTTTTGAAATTGTAGAGGACGAATTTGACAACATATCGGAAAATCCGGTAGATGAAGAAATTAAGGAACTTCCAAAGCCTCGCGAAATAAAGGCTTTTCTTGATGATTATATTGTTGGGCAGGATGCGGCTAAAAAGGCTCTTTCTGTTGCAATTTACAACCATTATAAGAGAATTGGATATAATAGCGGGAATGACGATATTGAACTCCAGAAGAGCAACATTCTTTTACTTGGTCCCACCGGTGTTGGTAAAACCTTTATTGCACAGACCTTAGCGAAGATGATGAATGTTCCCTTTGTTATTGCCGATGCAACATCACTGACAGAAGCAGGTTATGTGGGCGAGGATGTTGAAAATATTCTGCTCAAGCTTATTCAGGCGGCGGATTATGATATTCAGAGGGCAGAGAAGGGTATTATCTATATTGATGAAATTGACAAGATTTCAAGAAAGTCTGAAAACCCATCAATCACCCGTGATGTCAGCGGTGAAGGTGTTCAGCAGACACTCCTTAAAATTCTGGAGGGCACTGTTGCATCTGTTCCACCTACTGGCGGCAGAAAGCATCCACACCAGGAATTTATTCAGATTGATACAACCAACATTCTGTTTATATGCGGCGGTGCTTTTGAAGGCATTGATAAGATTATTGAAAGCCGTGTGAATTCCAAGGCAATGGGCTTTGGAGCTAAGGTTGAAAGCAAAAAGGATAAAAACCGCGGTGACATACTTAAACACCTCATCCCCGATGATTTGCTGAAATTTGGTCTTATTCCTGAATTTATCGGTCGTGTACCGGTTATTACCACTCTTGAATCATTGGATAAGAACGCACTTAAAATGATTCTTACACAGCCTAAAAATGCCCTTGTGAAGCAGTATAAAAAACTGTTTGAGATGGATGGGGTTGAGCTTCTTGTTGCAGATGAAGCTGTGGATGCTATTGCTGACAAGGCAATAGAACGCAACACCGGCGCAAGAGGTTTACGAACAATTTTAGAGGATGTTATGCAGGATATTATGTTTGAGATACCCTCTGACCCAACCATTAAAACTGTTACCGTTACAAAAGAATGTGTAACCGAAAAGGCAGCACCTGAAGTTGTAAAGGAAGAAAAGAAGGCGGTTAAAAAGGTTGCGGCACCAAAGGTTAAGGTTGACGATATACCTGCTTGTTAGAAATTCTGCGGCGAAAGGATGATTTGCTGTGAAAAAAGTTAGACTGATATTTATTCTGGTGTTAGTTGTTTTGTCGTTTTCAGGCTGTATGAAAAACACAGAAGTGCCTGAAAATCCTGTTACGGAGCCTGTTAGTGAAATTGAGTCAGAAATAATAAAAGCAACCGAAATTTCTGCTGACATTCTTGAACTTAATGAAGTCTGCAGTTACACGGGTGATGTTGACGGTGACGGAACGGATGAAAAGATTTCACTTGTAACCTCGGCAGAACGTGACCGCAATGGTGAATTTTTCTGGAATGACGGTCAGAATTGGGCGCTGTATATTGATGACAGAGAAGAAGAGTATTTGCTCTTTAACCAGTATTTAAGTGCCGGTTATCCATATTTTGAAGTATCGGATTATTATATGAAGGATGGTACAGAGCCAAAAATTAAACTGATAGTTTCAACTGGTGCAAGCTTTTCGGTTTCAACATATGGTTTTTCAAAAGAGGATAGCGGATATATAAAAACTGTGAATTATGATACTGCTGAAATTACTGAGAGCGGTGTAAACCGAAGATTTTCGTCTTTGCCGGAATATCATACAGAAGACTAATATTGTTAAAAAGCTGTTGCTTGCGCAACAGCTTTTTTCTTGTTTTTAAACACAAAACCCAAGATGTTACATAAGATAAAGTAAAACAAATTTTTATTTGTTGGAGGAAATATTATGAAAATCTCCGCTGATACTAAAAAAATATTATTTGTCGGGGGTGACCAGCGGCAAATTCGTGCGATAGATAAAATTGCAGATAAAGGCAACACAGTCTTTGTGATGGGCTTTGATAACGAACATATTGAAAAATGGTCAAAGAATGTTCAAACCTTGTGGGATTTTTCTGAAATTGACGATGTGTATGATGCAGTTGTTTTACCGCTTCCGTATTCCACCGACGGAAAAAACATAAATGCACCACTTTACAAACATACAATTTCGGTTAGCGAGGTGTTTGAAAATCTTTCTGCTAAAAACCGTATTCTTGCAGGACGTTGTGATACAAAAATCAAGGCGATGGCTGACAATCACCGTATAATGCTAATTGATTATCTTTGCCGCGAGGAGCTTGCAATGCTTAATGCTATACCAACAGCAGAGGGGGCAATTCAGATTGCAATGGAGGAAACTCCCTTTACTTTGCATTCGTCAAAGTGTCTTATAATTGGTAATGGGCGCATAGGAAAAATTCTTGCAAAAATGCTTAACGGTTTGGGTGCCAATGTTACAGTTGCGGCACGGAAAAAAGGAGATCAGGCATTTGTTTTTGCAATGGGTTGTAACAGCTGTTCAATTTCTGATTTGAGCACAAGCATAGACAGTTATGATATTGTTTTCAATACGGCACCGAGTATGATTTTAGATTATCATTTGCTTTCAAAACTTAAAAAGAATGTTTTGATTATAGACCTTGCTTCCAAACCAGGCGGGGTGGATTTTGACGAGGCCCGGCGTTTGGGGATAAAGGTTATATGGGCCCTGTCGTTGCCCGGAAAAGTTGCGCCGGATACTGCAGGGGATATTATATGCAGTACAATTTTAAATATTATTGACGAAATGGAGGCGAACGGATGAAGCTAAATGACAAAACCATCGGATTTGCACTTACGGGCTCTTTTTGTACCTTTGCAAGAGTTTTCCCTCAGATAGAGGCATTGGTGCAGCAGGGTGCAAAAGTGATTCCGATTATGTCTGAAATAAGCTATACAACAGATACCCGATTTGGCAAAGCTGAAGAACATATAAAAAGATTTGAACAAATTACCGGTGAAAAGGTAATAGCATCTGTTCGTGAAGCAGAGCCTATCGGACCTAAAAAGATGCTTGATGCATTGGTGGTGGCACCCTGCACAGGAAATACTTTGGCAAAATTAGCCACAGGAATTGCCGATTCATCGGTAACACTTGCAGTAAAGGCACACCTGAGAAATAAAAGACCGGTTGTTATTGGAATTTCAACCAATGACGGCCTTGGTAACAATGCAAAAAACATAGGAATACTCGCAAATATGAAGAATATATATTTTGTTCCTTTTGGGCAGGATGATTATATTTCTAAAGAAAATTCTCTGGTTGCACAAATGGAACAGATTGTTCCTGCTGTTGAACAGGCTTTGGAAGGAATACAGCTTCAGCCTGTTTTGGAAATGTATGAATAGAAGATGAAGGCGGCTTTGTTTTTTGCAAAACCGCTTTTTTTAATAAAAATATTGAAGAGTCAGAAAAAAAGTGTTATAATTACATATGCCTTTTTATATAATATGAAATTGCGCAATAAAAATGGAATCTGTGATGCAAACGGAAGGTAAAAGGAGTTAATATGAGTATTTTGGAAGAAAAAAAGTATTACAATTTACTTGCAGAAAAGTGGCCAACCCAAAAGGATGTAATATCTGAAATAATTAACCTTAAAGCAATACTCAGTTTGCCTAAAGGGACAGAACATTTTATAAGTGATATTCACGGCGAGCATGAGCATTTTATCCATGTTATGCGAACAGCATCAGGAGTTATCAGAGCAAAAATTCGTGATGTTTATGGGAACGAAATGTCAATTGATGAACAGATACAGCTTGCTAATCTTATATATTATCCGGAAAAAGTGCTTGAAAAACATTTGGGTGACAGAAAGTGGACAGAGAACAATCTTTTAAGACTTATTGAAATATGCAAAATAGCATGCGTTAAATATACACGTTCAAAAGTAAGAAAAGCTCTGCCTAAAAAATATGCATATATAATTGACGAACTTCTTAATTGTGATTCGAAAAACGCAAATAAAGAAAATTATTATAATAAGATTGTTGAAACAATCATCAATCTTGGTTGTGCCGACAGTTTTATTGTGGAGATAGCAAGTGTAATCAGGAATCTCTCGGTAGACCATTTACACATAGTAGGGGATATTTTTGACAGAGGCCCAAGACCGGATATTGTGATGGATACTTTGCTTGATATTAAAAATATTGACATTCAGTGGGGAAATCACGATGTTATATGGATGGGTGCAATGATGGGTTCACCGGTATGCATCAGTGTAGTTCTTGCCAACAGTCTTAAATACGAAAACACTGTTTTTTTGGAAGAAGGTTATGGTATCAGTCTGCGTCATCTTGAGCATTTTGCCCAGGATATTTATACGGGCAAAAACAGTATTGAAAAAATGTATAAGGCAATTTCTGTAATAAGGTTTAAACTTGAAGATGGCTTGATGAGGTCCAGAACCGATTTCTTAATGACGGAAAAAACCAGACTTGACAAAATAGATTTCAAAAACAAGAGATGGCAGGGGTATAATATTAACACGGATGAATTCCCAACAGTTGACGAAAAAGATCCGTTTAAACTTACCTCGGATGAAGAAAAGATTATAGAAGGATTTGTAAATAGTTTTAAGAATAGTGAAAAAATTAAGAGACATCTTAACTTTTTGTTCTCAAAAGGAAGCATATATTTGAAATATAACGGAAATCTGTTGTATCACGGATGTATTCCTTTAGATGAAAACGGTGATTTCTCGGTTTTTGTGCACAATAATAAAATGTATTCCGGAAAAGGGTATATGGATTTTTGTGATAAACAACTTAGAAAGGCATATAGCGGCAATAATGGGGAAAATGCTGATTTTGCGTGGTATTTGTGGTGTTCGCCTTGTTCACCACTTTTTGGAAAGAAAAATATGGCTACCTTCGAGAGAATGTATATAGATAATCAAAAAGCACACGAAGAAGAAAAACAGCCGTATTTTAATTTATGGAATGATGAAAAAATATGCAATAAAATTATGGATGAGTTTGATTTAAACAGCGAAAAAGGTCATATAATAAACGGACACATACCGGTTAAATTCAAAGACGGAGAAAGTCCTATAAAGGCAAACGGTAAACTTATTCTTATTGACGGAGGAATGTCTACTACATACCGTAAACAGACGGGAATTGCAGGGTATACTCTTATATACAACTCTTATGGATTGGCTATTACATCACATTTACCTTTTGAAAGCATAAATCTGATTGTTGAACAAAACCGTGAAATGGTGTCTCAAAAATTTGTTGTTGAGGAAGTAGGAAAAAGAGTGCTTGTGCAAGACACCGATAATGGAAAAAATATTTCCAATACTGTAGATGATTTGAAGAATCTTATGTTTCTTTATGAATCAGGTGTTATAGCAGAGAAAATATAAAAACAAGTGACAAGATTAAAATATAAAAGGGGAATATACAATGAGAAAAATTATTGCAATATGGGCTGCAAAGCTATCGGCAATTGCCGGAAGAATTCTTGGAAAAAATTCATCATCGGGTCCCGGTACAATTGCTCTTAGAATTTGCCCTGATATCATTGAAAAACTAAAGGGAAACATTAAGCACAAGGTAATTGTCACTTGTGGCACAAACGGAAAAACTACTACTAACAATCTGATATACAGTGCTCTTACCAAAAGTGGATATAAGGTTTTATGCAATAATCTTGGCGCCAATATGCTGAGTGGTGTTGCAACAGCCTTTGCACTTGAGTGTAACTGGCTGGGAAAATTCAAAGCTGACTATGCTTGCCTTGAAGTTGACGAAGCATCAACAGTACGTGTTTTTGAACATATAAAGCCTGATTTTGTGGTAATCACCAACCTTTTTCGTGACCAGATTGACCGTTATGGCGAGGTTGATATGACTGCGGCTCTTATAAAGAAGGCACTTGTTAATGCAGACGAGCCAATTCTTATACTAAACGGTGATGACCCGGTTACTGCGGCTTTTGGTCATGGATATGGTAATGCGGTTTATTTTGGTATAGGTGAAAAGGTTTTGCCTCAAAACAACGATGCAACCGATGGCAAATACTGTGCATTGTGCGGAGCTGAGCAAAAATACAATTATTTTCACTATAATCAGTTGGGTGACTATTATTGTACAAAATGCGGCAACAAACGTCCTGACCTTGATTTTGAAGCATTGAATGTTGATTTGACAAAGGGACTTAAGTTTACAGTTGGTGATGTGCCTGTTGAACTCAATTACCGTGGATTTTACAACATATATAATGTTCTTGCTGTATATGCTGTTATGAATACTATTGGTATAAAATATGATGTATTCAAGGCTGCTTTAGAGGAATACAAGCCTCAGGTTGGAAGAATGGAAGAAATAGATCTTGGCAAGCCGGTAATTCTTAATCTTGCAAAAAATCCTGCAGGCTTTAATCAGGCAATTGCTACAGTTTTGCAGGACCCACGCAAGAAGGATGTTATTTTTGCAGTAAACGATGCGGCAAGTGACGGTCAGGATGTTTCGTGGCTTTGGGATGTTGACTTTGACAAAATTGTGCACGATGGTCTTAATACTGTTTCTGTTTCGGGTGTAAGGCTTTATGACCTTGCTTTAAGATTTAAATATTCGGATATTAAAGTAGATTATGTATCATCGGATATGCGGTCGTTAATACAAAACTGTCTTAAAACCGACGCCGAGGTGTGCTATGCTCTGGTAAATTATACTGCACTTTTCGGAACCGAAAAAATTATGCTTGATATAAAGAAAGAACAGGAAAGGGGTAAAAAATAGTGAGTGAATATAAACTTAAGATCACCCATTTGTATCCTGATTTGCTTAATCTGTACGGCGATAAGGGCAATATTGAATGTATGAAAAAACGTCTGCTATGGAGAGGCATTGATGTTGAGGTGTGTCAGTGCACCATTGATAATCCTGAAATAAACCTTGATAATACAGATATCCTTGTTCTTGGCGGTGGCACTGACAGAGAAACAGAACTTGTACGTAAGGATTTAATGAAAATAAAAGACAAGATTGCAGTGTTCGTTGAGAACGGTGGAACTGTTCTTGCTACCTGCGACGGATTTGAACTTCTGGGCAAATATACAAAAAGAGGTGATGTTGAAACCGAGTGTCTGGGTATTCTTGACATTCACACAGTTTTCCCTGAAAACAATTCACGCTTTATAGGAAATGTTGTAATCAAATGTAAGGATATTGAAACTCCTGTTGTGGGATTTGAAAACCATGGCGGAAGGGTTGATATAGGCAGCCACACACCATTCGGAACAGTCTTAAAAGGGTATGGCAATGACGGCGAAAGCGGATATGAGGGTGTTATCTATAAAAACGTTTACGCAACATATCTGCATGGTCCGTTGCTTCCTAAAAACCCTCAGCTTTGTGACAGAATTCTGAAAGGTGCGCTAAAGAACAGATATCCTGATTTTACAGAGCTTGCACCTCTTGATGACCAACTTGAGAACAAAGCGAATAATTATATGGCGAGTAAATTTTTATAAATTCAGCAAAATAACTTTTTATAGGCTTTTTACAGACATAATAAATAGGAATACCACATATTGTGACATTTGACGACGATGACCACAATATACAATAAAAAAGTTGGAAGAAATTGTAAAAAACTACTTGACAAATTTGTAGTTGTTGGTTATAATCTAACCATAATTGGAAAAATAAGTAAAAAGGAGTTGCAATTATGGATAAAAAAATTAACGTGTTAATCGCAGATTTGGATGTAGAATTTGCGGAGAGTATGAAAAGGAGTATCACCGCTGACTTTACAATCAGTGTATGTGACATTGTCAATAATGGTTATCAGGTTATTGAAAAGGTTGATATTTTAAAGCCTGATGTAGTGATTATGGATCTTGTTCTGCCCAACATTGACGGCATGGGAATACTTGAAAGACTCAGGGATAAAAAGCAGGAGTTTGAGAATTTTCATATGCCCAAAATAATTGTTTTGTCAACATTCAAACGGGACAAAACCGAACAAGATTGTATGAATCTTGGTGCAGATCATTATATGGTAAAGCCTGTAAGCTTTGACAGTATAAGAAACACAATTAAACGGCTTTGTGATGGAACGGAGAATAAAAAGACGTCGGCATTTACCAAAAAGTTTTCTGTTCAGGAGGGTTTTGATGTTGAAACCATGGTTACAGAAATTATTCACGAAATTGGTATTCCGGCACACATCAAGGGGTATCAGTATCTGCGTCACGCAATTATGCTTGTTATTGACAATATGGATATAATCAATTCCATAACAAAAACTCTTTATCCCACAGTTGCTCAGGATTTTAAAACCACACCAAGCCGTGTTGAAAGAGCGATACGCCACGCAATTGAGGTTGCCTGGGACAGAGGGGATACCGAAATACTTGATTCTATATTCGGATACACGATTGCTACTTCCAAAGGTAAACCCACCAATTCGGAGTTTATTGCCATGATTGCAGACAGACTTAGATTGCAGATTAAAAATGCAAGCTAAATAATATGGGCAGTTTAAAAACTATAAGTTTTTAAACTGCCCATATTTTATTTGAAATATTGATAAATATAGCATTTCAGCATACCGTTGTATACTTTACGGCGCTTATCTGCAAACGTACCGTAAAGGGGCTCAAATTGCTCATGGGATGTGAGAATAAACTTTTTTGCCTGGGAGAATTCTGCAAACTTTCTGCCCATTGTGCGGTATAGCTTTTCGCAAAGTTTTGCATCAAGAAGTCTTTCGCCATATGGTGGATTGCATATTATAACGCCTTTATCCTTAAAGGGTGTCAGCTTTGCCATATCGCAAATACTGAACTTGATTTTATCTGCAACACCTGCATTTTCGGCATTCTTTTTTGCAATTTCAATTGCTTCCGGGTCAATATCCGATGCATATATCATAGTTTTGGCATCGGGGCGAGCATTGTCTTTGGCTTCGTCACGGACATCCTTCCACATTTCACGGGGGATATGGTTGCGCCAACTTTCTGCCACAAATCTGCGTTTTATTCCCGGTGCAATGTTGCAGGCATAAAGTGCCGCCTCAATGGGGAGTGTACCGCTGCCGCAGAAGGGGTCAAGAAAAATTCTGTCACCACGCCAAAAGCTCAGGTCAATCATTGAATACGCCAGAGTTTCACGCATGGGGGCAAGAACGCTTTTTTCGCGGTAGCCACGTTTGTAAAGGTTTTCGCCGCTTGTATCAATATAAACAGTAACAACATCTTTAATTAAAGAAAACTGCACCGGATACAGAGGCCCTGTTTCTTCAAAGTGTGTTATTCCGTAATGATTTGAAAGCCTCGTGACAATGGCCTTTTTAATTATTTTCTGACAATCGGGAACACTGTGAAGAACAGATTTAAGAGAGTGTCCTTTAACAGGGAATGCGGCATCTGCCTCGATAATATTTTCCCAGGCAATTCGTTTTACCTTTTCGAAAAGCTCTTCAAATGAGGTAGCACGAAACTCTGCAATTTTTATCATAATACGTTCTGCGCTGCGCAGATTTATGTTTGCAAGGCATATTGCCTCGGCATCGCCCTCAAAGGTGACGCTTCCGTCCTTAACCTCGGTTGTTTCGTAGCCAAGATGTCTTACCTCATTTGCGACAATTTGTTCAGTTCCCAAAAGTGTTGGGATTGTAAGTAGCATTTTTTTCATTTCAAATTAACCTTTCGGATATAAAAACTTGTTTTTTTATTATATCATTATGCGGTAATATAGTCAAACAAAAAATGTAAACGAAAAATTACCAAAGACGGTTGGTGCAGTCTTGACATTGTTTTTTTTGTGTGATATAATATTTCAGCTATGTTAAATTGGGGTGTTAGCGGTACCTTGTAACCCACAATCCGCTACAGTGGGGATGAAAACTTGAGCTGAGGGGCAAAATTTGTCTTGTCTGCCTTAATTTTGGTGGGCGTTGACGATTCGGTCCTGCGCAATTGAAACCTGTGAACCACGTCAGGGCAGGAATGCAGCAGCGTTAAGCAGTTCTTTTTGATGTGCCGCAGGGGTGCCGGGTCTGAGTCTGCCGGTTAAGTAACGGAGGTATTTTTGCTTCAAACTCAAGCACATAGCTTTTATTATTTTTTTGCGGGGTGAAACAGATGTCAGGCAAATATCAGGCACTATACCGAAAGTGGCGGCCTCTTTTGTTTGAAGATGTTGTTGGTCAGGACCATGTGTCTGAAACTCTTAAAAACAGCATAAAAACAGGGCGCATTGCTCATGCATATCTGTTTTGCGGAACTCGTGGTACAGGCAAAACTTCGTCGGCAAAAATATTTTCCCGTGCGGTAAACTGTACCAATTCTCACGACGGCAACCCCTGCAACGAATGTGAAACTTGCCGCGGTATCCTTGACGGAAGCATTCTGGATGTTTATGAAATGGATGCTGCCAGCAACAGTGGTATAGATAATATCCGTGAAATACGTGATGAGGTTAACTACAGCCCAACAAGCTGTAAATATAAGGTTTATATTGTGGACGAGGCTCATATGCTTACTACTGAGGCCTTTAATGCGTTGCTTAAAACTCTTGAAGAGCCTCCGGGTCACGTTATATTTATTCTTGCTACAACCGAGCCACATAAAATTCCGGCAACAATTCATTCCCGTTGTCAAAGATTTGATTTCAGGAGAATAGGTATAACTGATATTGAACGCCGCCTTAACAAAATTGTCAAGGAAGAAGAAATTTCAATTACCCCTGATGCATTGGAACTAGTTGCCGAGCTTGCTGACGGCTCTATGCGTGACGGCCTTAGTATACTTGACCAATGCGTTGCTTTTGCGCGTGACGGTTTGCGCTATGACGATATTGTTGATATTGTAGGCGTTGCTGACAGAAAGGTTTTATTTTCGGTTGCTGACTGTATTGCGGAATTTGATTCCAAAACGGCTCTTAACGTAATTGATGAATTCCTTAAAAAAGGCAAGGAAGCGCCGAATTTTATTGAAGAATTGATTGGACATTTCAGGGCACTTATGATTTGCAGGTCAACCGATTCTCCAAATGATATACTTGAAAAGACAGAAGAAGCTATTGTAAAATATAAAGAACAGGCGGAGAAATTTACTATTGACAGACTAATATCTGCAATTTCACTTTTGGGTGAATTTTTGCTGATGACAAAAAAGATGTCAGCACCCAATATTGCTGTTGAAATGGCGGTGGTGAAGCTATGTTCACCTGAAGGCAGCGGTGATAATGCCCAGCTTGTGATGCGCCTGGAAAAACTTGAAAAAGAAATAGATGCAATTAAGGTAAACGGATTTGTTGCTAAAAAGTCGTCTGTGAAGCAAAAGGCAACATTTAATACCGAATCTGACGAATCTGTCGCAGATGCCGCACCTCATATTGATACCGCAGTAAGCTGGACAAAATGGCGCGAGGCGCTTAATGTTATTAAACAGGAGAGCAAATCACTTTATACATTCTTATTTAATGCCAATGCATTATATTTTGGTGATGAAATTGAGCTTGTTTTGACAGGTGATTTAGCTTTTGAGAAGATTAACACAACCGAGGGCAAGGAATATTTGTCAAAGCTGTTTACATCGGTTCAGGGTTCTGCACTCCGTGTGGTTGTATCAAAGCCGGGAAACCTTAAACAGCGTGATGGACAAGGTGTTTCTATACTGGATATAGCTGCAAAAAAAGATTTGCTTGGCGATAAAATGACAGTTGTTGAAGATTAAAATATAATTTCAGAAAGGATATGATAATTATGGCAAAGGGTGGATTTCCCAGAGGCGGTATGCCTATGGGCGGAGCTAATATGAATCAGATGCTTAAGCAGGCAAAGAAAATGCAGGAGCAGATGATGAAAATGCAGGAGGAAATGGAAGAGAAGGTATACGAGGCAACCTCAGGTGGCGGTGCTGTTTCTGTTAAGATAAACGGCAAACGCGAACTTCAGGAAGTCAAGCTCTCTGCAGAAGTTGTTGATCCTGACGATATCGAAATGCTTGAAGACCTTATTATGGCGGCAGTAAATGAAGCTCTGCGCAAGGCAGAAGAAAGCTCAGCCGACGAAATGAGCAAGCTTACAGGTGGACTTAATATACCCGGTCTGTTTTAATTAAATCTAAAAACACTATAATGGGCATCTATCCTTTCTTCAGGAGAGATGCCCCGAATTACGTTAAAAGATAAATACGAAGGGAAGTTTATGTAATGAAAAATTTTAAACCAATGCTTTTTACCGATTTAAAACAATATAGTTCGGGTCAGTTGGTAAAGGATATTGTTGCCGGTATAATTGTTGCAATAATTGCACTTCCGTTGTCAATAGCTCTTGCTATAGCCTCGGGTGTTGGCCCCGAAGCCGGTATTTATACGGCAATTGTTGCAGGCTTTGTGACAGCATTATTTGGAGGCAGCAGTGTGCAGATTTCGGGACCGACGGCTGCGTTTGCAACCATTGTTGCAGGAATAGTTGCAAACAAAGGTCTGGATGGCATGGTTCTTGCTACAGTTGTTGCGGGTATAATACTGATTTTGATGGGCTGCTTTAAACTGGGAAATCTGATAAGATTTATTCCGTTTACCATCACAACAGGCTTCACGGCAGGTATTGCTGTAACCTTGGTTATCGGACAGCTTAAGGATTTCTTTGGCGTTACATATCACGAGTCACCAATCGAAACAATCGAAAAGTTCAATTGCTTTATAAACAGCATTGGAACTATAAACTGGCAGGCTGTAATTGTTGGAGCTGTGTGCCTTGCAGTTTTGATTGTCTGGCCCAAAATCTACGATAAAATCCCTGCATCACTCATTGCGGTTATAGCAGGAATTGCTATGGTTAAAGGTTTTGGAATGCAGGTTAATACCATTGGCGATTTATTTGATGTAGGCAGCTCTTTGCCAAAATTTTCACTGCCTGCAGTTAGTGTGGCTGCGGTTGCTGATATTTTGCCGGACGCTGTGACAATTGCATTGCTTGCAGGAATTGAGTCATTGCTTTCCTGCGTTGTTGCTGATGGTATGGTTGGCAAAAAACACCGTTCAAATACCGAACTTACAGCTCAGGGTCTTGGTAACATTGCATCTGCACTTTTTGGCGGTATCCCGGCAACCGGTGCAATAGCAAGAACTGCGGCAAACATAAAAAATGGTGGCAGAACACCTATTTCTGCAATGGTACACTCGGTTGTTTTGCTTCTTGTATTGGTAATTCTGATGCCCTATGCATCATGGATTCCTATGCCTGCAATTGCTGCAATTCTTATATCTGTTGCATATAATATGTGTCAGTGGAGAACGTTTGTATATCTTGTAAAAACATCCCCCAAGAGTGATATTTTAGTACTTGTTGTGACATTCCTTCTTACCGTAATATTTGACCTTGTTGTTGCAATAGAGGTAGGCATTGTAATGGCTTGTGTACTGTTTATGAAACGTATGAGTGACGAAAGCAAGATTGAAGGCTGGAAGTACATAAGAGAAGAGAATCAGGGCGATGAGCCCGGACTCAGATTTGTTATGCAGCATATAAGCGTGTACGAACTTTGCGGCCCCATGTTTTTTGCTGTAGCAAATCAGATTAACGAAATAAAGACAAAGGAATATACAAAGTGCGTTATTTTGAGAATGAGGTCGGTTACGTCTTTGGATACAGATGCGTTAAGAGCACTTGAACAGTTTGTTAGAAAATGTGCCGAGCAGGGTATTACTGTTGTATTTTCACATGTTAATTCGCAGCCGATGAAGGCTATGAAAAAGTCGGGCCTTTATGACCTTGTGATGTCTGAAAACTTCTGTGACAATATTGACAAGGCTATGGAACGTGCCGAGGCTTTGGCTTAAAATATGAACAAAAGTATATATGATTTATATAAAGAACAGCTTGAAACGCCATGGGACAAGCCTTGGGAACCAAAGAAGGCTGTAAAAGAAGATTATTCCTCGGAACTTTTATCAATGCTTTCGGTGCCGGAGGGCGAGATACTCATAACAGTTGTGGGTATAGCAAAGTTTTTTGGACGGAAACCCTTTGAAACAGGCAAAAAGGTGTATCTTATAAAGGACCCCGATAATAAATATGATTCTAATGCTATTGGGGTGTTTTGTGATGATTTCGGTAAGTGCGGATATGTTGCCAACAGTCCCGAAACCGTAAAGCAGGGAACTTTTTCTGCTGATATAATTCACGGCGGAATAGGTGACGGTTGCATAGCCGAGGTTTTGTGGGCAGACGATACCTTTGTTATTTGCAAACTTGATGCAATTGATAATTGCTGTTTTGTGTTTAATCATGCAGTTGATTACTGCTATGATAACGCTTATGACATTGCGTTAAAGCTTTTCTGCGGAGTTGAAGGAATAAGGAAAACAGTTGAAGTTCTTCAGCGGATTTGTGACTGTTACATAAAACTTGAAAGATACGAAAATGCCATGGAATATGCGGAAAAAGCGCTTGTGATGGATAATAACAATAATAGAACAAAACTGATGAAAAGTGTAATCTTAGACAACTTAAAGGGAGATAAACATGTTCAGCTTTAAATATGAAACAAGATATGGTGATTATAAAGACTATGAAAATATCAAACCCAGCAGCATTATGGATATGGTTCAGGACATATCAACAAAGGCATCGGCTGACTGCGGTTATGATATAAACACCATGCGGGAGCTTAAGTTGGCGTGGCTTTTGCAGGGTGTAAAGCTTCGGTTTGAAAAGCGCATCAGGCCAGATATGCCGATTGAAATTTTTACTGCTGTAAAGCCCAGCAATGGTGTGACCTCGGAAAGAGGCTGCCTGATTAAACAAAACGGTGAAATTGTAGGAAAAACAATATCAAACTGGTTTATATTTAATGTTGAAAAACAAAGACCGACCCAAATTCCCAAAGATATGCTTGGTGCATACGAAGTTTATGATTTTGATGATGATTTCTTTAGTATCGAAAAATTTCATACAGAAGAAATTGATGAAGTAAGCTATACAATTAAAATTTCAAATAAGGAAATTGACACAAATATGCACCTTAACAATCAGAAGAGTGCCGAGCTTTTGATGGATGCTTTGCCCTTTGACTTTTATTTTAACGAAATGAACGTGTTGTATAAAAAGCCTGCGTTTTTAGGTGACGAGCTTGATGTGTGCGTCAAGGAGCTTGATAATGGATATTATGTTCATCTTCAAACCAAAGAAAAGGAACTGTGTGTTGCAGCAACCTTCACATTTACACAATAACAATATAAATCCGGAGCATCTGATGCCTCGGATTTTTTTGTTTAAACTTGTACATACTAAATCCAAATAGAATTTGGAGGATTTAAGTATGAAAAAATCAGTATGGACAGAGGGCATAACTTTGTCAAAATTTAATTCGCTTGATAAAGACTTAAAAACCGATGTTCTGATTATTGGCGGCGGTCTGTGCGGATTGCTGTGCGGCTATTATCTTGGCAAGGCAGGTGTTAATTATGTTGTTGTTGAAGGCAACCAAATAGCATCAGGAATAACAAAAAACACTACTGCAAAAATTACCTCTCAGCACGGGCTGATTTATACTAAAATCCTTAAATCGTATAGCGAAAACCATGCACAGATGTATCTTGGGGCCAATCAGGATGCGTTGGCAGAGTATGCACGGCTTTGCAAAAATATCGATTGTGATTTTGAAAGACGTGATGCATTTACCTATACTTTAAAAAATCGGGGAAAGATTGAGGAAGAGGTTAAAACGGTAAACAGCCTGGGCTTTGATGCAGAATTTACAAGGAAAACAGAGCTTCCTTTTGATATGAAGGGCGCAATTGTGTTTAAAGATCAGGCACAGTTTAATCCGTTAAAATTTATATCTGCCATTTCACAGGATATGACTGTTTATGAAAACACCTTTGTGCAAGAGCTTACTCCTACCAAGGCTGTTACAAATTGCGGCAGTATAAAGGCTAAAAAGATAATTGTTGCAACGCACTTTCCATTTATAAATAAACACGGAAGTTATTTTTTAAAGCTTTATCAGCATCGTTCTTATGTGTCTGCTTATGAAAATGCTGCAGATATACAGGGGATGTATGTTGACGAAGACAAAAAGGGAATGTCGTTCAGGAATTACAATAATCTTTTACTGATAGGCGGCGGTGGTCATCGCACAGGAAAGGACGGAGGGGCTTGGAATGAAACAGACACCTTTGCAAAAAAATATTATCCAAGAGCTAGGCTAACACATCAGTGGGCGGCTCAGGACTGTATGAGTCTTGACGGAATTCCGTATATTGGCAGATATTCGCGCAATACACCCGAGATGTTTGTTGCAACAGGTTTTAATAAATGGGGAATAACATCGTCAATGGTTGCGGCAAAAATACTTTGCGATATGGTGATGGAAAAAAAGAATGATTTTGAGGAGGTTTTTTCGCCGCAACGAACTATGGTAAAGTCACAACTGATATTAAACGGACTTGAGTCTGCCAAAAATCTGCTGACACCAACAACCAAAAGGTGCCCGCATCTTGGTTGCGCCCTTAAATGGAACAAGGCAGAACATACCTGGGATTGCCCGTGTCATGGCTCACGCTTTGATGAAAAAGGCAAGCTGATTGATAATCCCGCAACCGGTGATGCTGATTTATCGTGATAGTATAAAACACGTTATGTTTGAATGTGAAATTCTCAAATAAATATTGACATTTCTAATTTAGTTTTGTGTTGCAAAGTCATATAAAATATGATAGAATAAATTGGTATATGATATTAAAAGGAAATGTAAATATGGATGAAAAAACTTTAAGAACGTTAGAATTTGATAAAATACGTGAAATACTTTCAAAGCACGCAGTAAATGACAAAGCAAAGGAGCTTGCACAAAGCATCAGTCCACTAACTGACCTTGCTTCGGTAAAGACAGCTCTTGCTGATACCGATGGAGCAGTTGTGATGATTTGCAAATATGGCTCGCCGCCAATCAGTCTGGCTGCCGAGGTTACATCTGCAATCAAGCGGATAAGGCTTGGCGGCAATCTGTCAATGGCAGAGCTTTTGAATATTGCACGCGTGCTTAAATGTGCGGCACAACTGAAAAAATACAGCGACGGTCACGAAGGTGTTCTTGACCGCTATTTTACTTGTCTTGAAAAGAACAATCAGGTTGAAGAAAGAATAAGCACATCCATAATTTCAGAAACAGAAATGGCTGACGGTGCAAGTCCGGAGCTTAGCAATATTCGTCGTAAAATTTCACGTGCAGGTGATAAAATAAAGGACTTACTGAATTCTATGATTCACTCACCACATTATCAGAAATTTTTACAGGACCCCATTGTTACCTTGCGAAATGACCGTTATGTTGTGCCGGTAAAGGCAGAGCACAAGGGTGATGTACACGGTATTGTTCACGATGTTTCTGCATCGGGCGGAACGCTGTTTATCGAGCCAACCTCGGTGGTTGATGCAAACAATGAGCTTCATACCCTTGCTGCTAAAGAAAAGGATGAAATCGAGAAAATTCTGGCAGAGTTGACTAGTATAGTTGCTGAAATTACCGAAGTCATTGAATATGATTATAATGCAATTATTGACCTTGACCTTTTATTTGCAAAGGCAAAGCTTGCTCTTGCACAAAAAGCGGTTTGTCCCGAAATGAATGCCGAAGGCAAAATTTCAATCCAAAAAGGCAGACATCCGTTGATTGACCCCAAAAAAGTTGTTCCTCAGGATATTTCTTTAGGATATGATTTTGATACGTTGGTTGTTACCGGCCCAAATACCGGCGGTAAAACGGTTGTTCTTAAAACAATAGGTTTGTTTACCCTTATGGCACAGGCAGGACTTTGTGTTCCTGCTGCTGATGGAACTCACCTTGCGGTGTTTGACGGGGTTTATGCTGATATTGGCGACGAGCAGAGCATAGAACAAAGTCTGAGTACATTTTCGGCACATATGACAAATATTGTCGGCATACTTGATAAATTTACACCCAATTCCCTTATTTTATTTGACGAGCTTGGCGCAGGAACCGACCCTGTTGAAGGTGCTGCCCTTGCAAATGCAATTTTGAATTATGTAAAGAATATGGGCGCAAAAACTGTTGCAACAACCCATTACAGCGAGTTAAAAATTTATGCCCTTTCAACTGAACGTGTTGAGAATGCCTCCTGTGAGTTTGATGTTGAAACCCTTAGCCCTACTTATCGTTTGCTTGTTGGTATTCCGGGTAAAAGTAATGCTTTTGCGATTTCCAAAAAGCTGGGACTTGCGGATTATATTATCGAGAATTCAAAAGAACTGCTCTCCGAAGAAACGGTTAAATTTGAAGATGTTTTGTCGTCTATCGAAGAAAATCGGCGTATTACCGAAAGCTCAAGAACCCAGCAGGAAAAATTGAAAAAAGAAGTTGCTGATCTTAAAGCGGAGCTTGTAAAGGAACGTCAGGAACTTGACAAAAAACGTGAAGAAATTATCGAGCGTGCAAACAAAAAAGCAGCCGAAATAATCGAAAAGGCGAAAGTTGAAACCGAAGATATTTTAGACACAATGCGCACCCTTCAAAAAGAAAAAGACGAAAAGGAAGCGTTAAAGGCGATGGAAGAGGTTAAGCGAGAACTTAACATCAGCCTTAAAAAAGCAAAAAAAGCACCTAATTCGCCAAAAGTTAGCAAGACGCCTAAAACCAACATAAACGCATTAAAGCCGGGCATGTCTGTTCTTATTACCGACCTTAATGACAGAGGTACAATTCTTACTATTGACAAAAAGGCGGGAACAGCACAAATTCAAATGGGCATAATGAAAACCACATCAAAGCTTACCAGCCTTGTGATTTTGGAAGATGAAACCAAAAAGAATATTGAAAAATTCCTTCCCCAAAAGAATGTAACAAGCGGTAGTAAAACAGTTAAAACAGAGGTTGACCTGAGGGGAATGGTGCTTGAAGATGCACTGCTTGAAACTGATATGTTTCTTGATCGTGCTGCAATGTCAAGCCTTTCTACAGTTTCCATTATTCATGGTAAAGGAACGGGTGTTCTTAGGTCAGGAATTCATAATATGCTGAGAAAGCATCCACACGTAAAATCATTTCGACTGGGCAGATTTGGTGAAGGTGAGAATGGTGTTACGATTGTTGAACTAAAGAATTCGTAAAAAATTATCAGTTTTTTTAGAAAAGTGTTGTTTTTTTAATAAATCCGTGATAAAATGAAGGTTAAAGAATTAACAGGCAGGAGAAGTATTATGTTACAGAAAAAATGGTTACTTAAAGAATTTGATAAGAACAGAGTTGTGGAGATTTCCAAGGAATTTGGCATTTCTCCTCTGACATCAATTATTTTATATAACAGAGGCATTTCTGACAGTGCAGAGATTGCTGAGTTTTTAAAATGTGATCTTGCAAACCTTCACGACCCGTATCTGCTTAAGGATATGGATAAAGCTGTTATCAGAATAAGACAGGCGCTTGAAAATAATGAAAAAATTACTATTTACGGCGATTATGACGTTGATGGTATCACAAGTATCGCAATTTTGTATAAGCACCTTACGGCAATGGGTTTTGAGGTGGATTATTACATTCCTGACCGTATTCAGGAAGGATATGGTGTAAACCGCGAAGCTCTGGATACAATAAAAGAAAACGGAACAAAGGTTGTAATCACTGTTGACACAGGTATCACAGCCGTTGAGGAAACTGAATATGCTAAAAGCATAGGTATGGATATTATCATTACCGACCATCACGAATGTAAAGAAACCATTCCTGCGGCATATGCTGCAATCGACCCCAAGCGCAAAGATTGCACATATCCCTTTAAAAATCTTGCCGGAGTTGGTGTTGCCTTCAAGCTTATTCAGGCTCTTGATGACAATACATCGGTTGATGAACTTATCGAAAAATATTCTGACCTTATCTGTCTTGGCACTGTTGCAGATATTTCTCCATTGATTGATGAAAACAGAATTATTGTAACCAAAGGCCTTGAAAAATTTGCCAACACCGAAAACATCGGTCTTAAGGCGCTTATTGATGTATCAATCACCAATAATAAGGCTATAACAACATCAACAATCGGATATATTCTGGCACCCCGTATAAATGCAAGCGGCAGACTTGGCTGCGCATCACGCAGTGTTGAGATGTTTCTTACAGCAGACAAAGAAAAAGCATACGAACTTGCAAACGATCTTTGTGAGGAAAACACCATCAGACAGCAAACCGAACAGAAAATGTTTGCTGAAGCTCTTGAATATTTAGAAAATAACCCCGCTATCAAAGATGATAAGGTTCTGGTTATTGCTCATGAAAACTGGCATCACGGCATTGTTGGTATAGTTTCTTCAAAGATTACCGAGAAATTCTATAAGCCTTCAATTCTTTTTGCGGTTGACGGCAACGAGGCAAAGGGTTCGGGCAGAAGTATAAACGGATTTAATCTTTTTGAGGCTCTTGAAAATACAAGCGACATTCTTGAAAAATTTGGTGGACACGAGCTTGCTGCAGGACTTTCTATCAAAACAGAAAATATTGAAAAGTTCAGAGAATCAATAAATAAGCAGACTGTTACCGATATTGACGAAACTGCTATTATCCCGACAGTGTCTATTGATGCGGTAATCAAGCCGTCATACATAACCTTAGAAACTGTCGACGAGATTAACAGGCTTCAGCCTTTTGGTGTTGATAATCCATTGCCGGTGTTTGCTGTGCGTAATATTAAAATTCATAAAATCAGCACAATGAGTGACGGCAAGCATCTGAGAATGACACTCCTTAAGGAGAACAAATTCCTTGATGCTGTTGGCTTTGGTATGGGTGAATATTATAATCATCTTAAAGAAGGCGATTTTATTGAGGTTGCCTTTGGTCTTGATATAAACGATTATAAGGGCTATAAAAATGTACAGCTTATTTTAAAGGATATTAAGCTCTGTGAAATATAGGGTTTAATGTGAAAATATTTAAGTTTAAAGCTTTTGGATGTGAACTGATATAATGCAAAAACAACTGGATAACTTGCTTAACAAATTAAAAAGTTATAATCCTTCGGGCAATTTTGAGCTTGTTGAGAAGGCATTTAATTTTGCAAAAGAAAAGCACGAAGGGCAGATGCGTGTTTCAGGCGAGCCATTTTTTATGCATCCCGTTGCAGTTGCCAATATCCTTGCAGATATGGAGCTTGACGCAAGTTCTGTTGCGGCGGCGCTTCTTCATGATGTTGTGGAGGATACCGAAGTAACCGATGAAGAAATTGCTCAGAAATTTGGAGATACAATATCTTTGCTTGTTGCGGGAGTTACAAAGCTTGGTAAAATTCCCTATACCTCCAACGAGGAGCAACAGATTGAAAATTTAAGAAAAATGTTTCTGGCAATGGCAAAGGATGTCCGTGTTATTGTAATAAAGCTGGCTGACCGCCTTCATAATATGCGAACTCTTAAATCCATGCCCGAGCATAAACAAAGAGAAAAGGCACGTGAAACTCTCGAGGTTTTTGCGCCTCTTGCTCATCGTCTTGGTATGTCAAAGATTAAAATTGAGCTTGAGGACTTGTCACTTAGGTATATTGATCCTATCGGCTATTATGAAATAGTTGACAAAATCAGCCTTAAGCGCAGTGAACGTGAAAAGTATATCAATGATATAATAAACGTATTTACCGATCGCCTTAAAAGGATTTCAATTGATGCAAAGGTAGAAGGACGTGCAAAGCATTTTTACAGTATCTACCGCAAAATGTTTATGCAGAATAAAAATCTTGACGAGATTTATGATTTATTTGCAGTTCGTGTGATTGTTAACACTGATGCCGACTGTTATGCTGTCCTTGGTATGGTGCATGAGCAGTTTATGCCAATTCCAGGCAGATTTAAGGATTATATCGCTATGCCAAAACCCAATATGTATCAGTCGTTACATTCCACGGTTATTGGCCCCAATGGTACTCCTTTTGAAATACAGATAAGAACATGGGATATGCACAGAACAGCCGAAAATGGTATCGCTGCCCACTGGAAGTATAAAGAAGGTATAAGCGGCGAGTCTGACCTTGATAGTAAGCTTGAATGGATAAAACAGCTTCTTGACATTCAGAAAGATACAACAGATGCCGAGGACTTTATGCAAACCCTTAAAATTGATATGTTCAGCGACGAAGTGTTTGTGTTTACACCTAAGGGCGATGTTATCAGCCTTCCTGCGGGTGCAACGCCTATTGATTTTGCATATGCAATACACAGTGCTGTGGGAAATAAGATGCAGGGAGCAAAGGTAAATGGCAAAATCGTAACGCTTGATTATCATTTGCAAAACGGTGATATTATTGAAATTCATACTTCAAATGCATCCCGTGGTCCCAACCTTGACTGGCTTAAGATTGCAAGAACATCTCAGGCACGGAATAAAATAAATCAGTGGCTTAAAAAAGAAAACAGAGCTGAAAATATCATCAAGGGTAAAGATATTTTTGAAAAAGAGCTTAAAAAGGCAAATATTCCGGTGTCATATATGAATAATGACGAAATGCTTGAAGGTCTTCTTTCGAAATATGGCTTCAAACAGCTTGAGGATATGTTTGCAACCTTGGGTTACGGCGGTTCAAGTGCAGGGAAATACCTTGCAAAGTTTAAAGAAAACTGCAAAAAGGATATTGCAAGTAAGCATAATATAACCGACCTTACCGATCAGATTTTTGTAAAAACTTCAGGCAAGGTAAACAACAGCGGTGTTATTGTTGAAGGTATTGACAACTGTCTTGTGCGTATTTCCCATTGCTGCAGTCCTGTCCCCGGTGACAAGATTATAGGCTACGTTACCCGTGGCCGTGGTGTTGCTGTGCACCGTACAGACTGTATAAATATCACCAACGCAAAGTTCTCGCCCGAGGAAGAACAGAGATTTATCAATGTATGCTGGGCACAGGCAGTTGAAAGCAACTTTCAGGCTCTGCTTTGTATCACGGCACTTGACAGGGATTCTTTGCTTGTGGATATTACAACTGTAACTGCAGATTTGCACACTCCCATAAAGAGTCTTAATGCAAGAACTGTTAAAAATAATGTTGCAATTGTAGAAATTTCAATTGAAGTTAAAAATACCGAGCACCTTGATAATGCTATCAAAAGGCTTAAACAGATTGACGATATACAATCAGTAGTCCGCAGGCGTCAGTAGACCCTGCGGTCTTGAATATACGGAGGTTAACGTGAAAGTCTCTTTCCCGTTAAACCTCCGGCGGATTTGATTGCCCGTGTGAAATTTTCCTCGCTTTTGCTCGGAAACACACATGGGCGTAAAAATCTCTTATCATTCCTTGCCATACGGATAAGAGAAATTTTAACTGCTATTTTGTGCCGACGTATGGCGGCGGAATGGAGATTTTTATGATGTTTCAAAGATTTTCTCTTGGAGATTTAGCCACAAATTCATATGTTTTGTTTGATGAAAAAGCCGGAGTTGCAGCGCTGTTTGACGCACCTGCAGAGGCAGAAAAGATACTTGATTTTTTAAGTGAAAGAGGCTTGAGCCTTAAATATATTTTTCTTACTCACGCACATTTTGACCATATTATGGCGCTAAGTGAATTAAAGGCTGCAACAAATGCACAAATAGTTATACACACCGATGAAGAACAGTATCTTAACGATACAAAACTTAATTTATCATATATGCCGCTACCGGAAGTCAAGGCAGATATATTGGTGAGTGATGGCGACGTCATTGATTTTTCTGATGTAAAAATCAAGGTAATTCACACTCCGGGGCATACTTTGGGTGGTGTATGTTATATGTTTGATGAAACGTTGGTTAGCGGTGACACGTTGTTTTGCGGCTCAATAGGCAGATACGACTTTCCTATGGGCGATTTTAATACCGAAATAAAATCTATAAAGGAAAAACTTTTGATTTTACCGGATAAAATAAAGGTTTATCCCGGTCACGGACCATCAACAACAATCGGAAACGAAAGAAAGGAAAATCCCTATTTAATATGAGTGACGTTTTAAGCCCATGGGGAATTCTTAATGGGATTCGCCCTGTAAAAATTGCATACAAGCTGATAAAATCAGGCAAAACTCCTGCCGAAACAGTGGAGTACTTTATAAACGAATACGGTGCAAGTCGCGAAAAGGCAGAGCTTGCCGTGCGTGTTGCAGGTGTTGAGATGCCCATAATTGACTCTATGGACGAAAAAGGTGTCAGCATTTACATAGGTATACCCTTTTGCCCCGCAAGATGCCTTTATTGCTCCTTTGTAAGCAACAGTGTGGCAAGTGGTGCAAAGTATATTCCGCAATATCTGGAGTGTTTGCGTCGTGAAATTGCGTACACAGCAGATATAATCAGGCAAAATAAAAGTGTTGTTGAAAGTGTATATATTGGCGGTGGAACACCTACAACCCTGAGTGCTGACCAACTTCGTTTTTTGTTTGATGGTATATTTTCCGAATTTGATTTGTCAACGAATAAAGAGTTTACAGTTGAGGCAGGCAGACCTGATACCATTACTGAGGAAAAGCTGAAAGCTATAAAGGATTTTGGAATTGACCGAATAAGCATTAACCCACAATCAATGAATAATGAAACTTTGAAAACTATTGGCAGAAACCACACGCCTGATGACATCCGCCGTGCGTATCATATGGCAAGGGAATGTGGTATAGACTGTATAAATATGGATATTATTGCAGGGCTTCCGGGCGAGACGGTTGATATGTTTAAATATACAGTAGAAGAAGTGGAGAAAATGAATCCTGAAAATACTACTGTGCATACAATGAGCATAAAACGTTCTTCAAAACTTAATGAAAACTTGGGAGATTACAGTCTTACCGATGGCAGTGATGTGGCTGAAATGGTGGATTTTTCTATGAAAACAATAACTTCAGCAGGTAAGAATCCATACTATCTTTACAGACAAAAAAATATGCTTGGCAATCTTGAAAATGTGGGCTATGCAAAGCCAGGAACAGAAAGCCTTTATAACATCTATATAATGGAAGAAGTGCAGACCATAATTTCGTTGGGGTGTGGCGGTGTTACCAAAACTGTTGACCGCGAAACCGACCGAATAGAGAGGATTTTCAACGTAAAAGAGCCAAAGGATTATATTGAGAGAATTGACGAAATGCTCTGCCGTAAAGATGTGCTTTTGACTAACAGATAAACATATTGACAAAATTTGTATATAGTGATATACTACTCAAGGTAAATATAAAAATTCTTCGGGGCAGGGTGAAATTCCCGACCGGCGGTAAAGTCCGCGACTTGCATAAATGCAACTGATTTGGTGAAATTCCAAAACCGACAGTAAAGTCTGGATACGAGAAGAAGTTTTATGCTGTGCATAGAATTTTTTTGAGTTTTTTGTCCCGATTTTTAATCGGGACATTTTTTATATAATAGGAGTTTACTACTTATCAGTACTAAACTCCTATTATACAAAAACAAAATTTAAATTGCCCGTGCAAAATTTTCGGCTGTGCCGAAATGCACTTGGGCAAACAAAGCGTAAATGCTCCGACCGCCGCACAGCGAGCGGCGTAGCCGCTTTGTTCTACACAATTCAGGGAGTGATTTAAATGAAAAACAAAAATACTGCGTGGCTTGTAAGAGTGGCAATGCTTTCGGCTGTTGCAACAATTCTGATGCTGTTTGAATTTCCGTTGCCGTTTCTTGCACCGCCCTTTTATGAAATTGATTTAAGTGAAGTTCCGGTATTTATTGGTGCCTTTGCTATGGGTCCTTTGGCGGGAATTACAATTGAAGGCGTAAAAATTCTTATTAATTTAATTATAAACGGAACAATTACAGCAGGTGTTGGCGAGGCGGCAAACTTTGTTATGGGTGTGGTATTTGTTCTTCCAGGTGCCTTGATTTACAAAAGCAGAAAAACAAAAGCAGATGCAGTGTTGGGATTGACAATCGGCAGTGTTGTGATGGTGGTTGCAAGCTGTTTTATAAATGCATATATTATGCTTCCTGTTTACGCAAGTGCGTTTAAAATGCCGATAGATGTGATTGTTGGTATGGGCACAAAAATATGGCCCGCCGTTGATACAATGTTTGAATTTGTTCTTTTGTGTGTTGCACCATTTAATCTTTTGAAGGGGATAGTTGTTTCGGTGGTTACAATACTGATTTATAAACCCGTAAGTCCGTTGCTTAAATAATAAAAAAACTATTGACAAATATGGTCAGTTACAGTATAATATTCAGGAAGATAGAGGTGCGTTATGTCATCAGTAGGTAAATTCATATGCTTGCCAGGCAGAATTTGCTGAAAGGGGCAGACGCCGAAGACGGTTTATGGCAAAAAACCGATCTGGCGACCGGAAATAATATTTTGGTCGTTGTCGCAGTAATGCGGAGGGCTATCATATTTAAATGTTGATTTATGATACGTTTGTATATGATAGTTGATTTCAGCTATCATTTTTTTATGCAAAGGAGAGTTTGAACAAAATGAAAAACACAGTATTTACAGGCGTGGCAACAGCAATAGTTACACCTCTTAACGAAAAAGGCGTTGATTACGAGGCTTTTGAAAGATTGATTGAATGGCAGATTAACGAGGGCATCAATGCAATCGTTGTTGCAGGAACAACAGGTGAGGGCTCTACCCTTACCGATGAAGAACACAAGGCCGTAATTAAATTTGCGGTTGAAAAAGTAGCAGGCAGAGTTCCGGTTATTGCCGGCACAGGCTCAAATGACACAGCATATGCAATTGAGCTTACAAAGTTTGCATGTGATGCAGGCGCTGATGCAATGCTGGTTGTTACACCCTATTATAATAAGGCAACACAAAAGGGTCTTATACAGTCATTTACAGCAATTGCGGATGCAAGCACAAAACCTGTTATTCTTTATAATGTACCAAGCCGCACAGGCTGCAACATTGAGCCTTCAACCTGTGCAGAGCTTGCAAAGCATCCAAATATTGTAGGTATTAAGGAAGCAAGCGGAAACATCTCACAGATTGCAAAGGTTGCGTCATTGGTTGGCGATGATATGGATATTTATTCAGGTAATGATGACCAGATTGTTCCCATTATGTCACTTGGGGGCAAAGGAGTAATCTCTGTGCTTTCAAATATTCTTCCAAAGGAAACAGTAAAGATTTGTGATGAATATTTTGCAGGAAACACAAAGGCAAGCGCTGACCTTCAGCTTAAATACCTTGAACTTATTGATGCATTGTTCTGCGAGGTTAATCCAATCCCTGTTAAGGCGGCAACTGCGGCTATGGGTTATGGTGAAAATTATCTCAGATTGCCCCTTACACCTATGGACGAGGCTAAAATGCAGAATATGTTCCGATTGATGAAGGAATGTGGAATAGAGATTTAAGAACGAGAGGATTTTTTAATGATTTGTGAAAATTTAGGAGTTTCTGCAAACGGAGCATTGACCTTTGCCGGCAGAGATACTGTTGATTTGGCAAATAAATACGGAACGCCCCTGTACCTTATGGACGAAGAACGTATCCGTTATAATTGCCGGGTTTATCTCAATGCAATGCAGGAGCATTTTGGCAAGAGTGCTCTGCCCCTTTATGCAAGTAAGGCTGCCTCCTTTAAGCAAGTTTACAGAATTATGAAGGAGGAGGGTATGGGAGTTGATGTTGTGTCGGCAGGTGAAATTTGCACCGCTGTTGCGGCAGAATTCCCAATGGAAAAGGTTTATTTCCACGGTAATAATAAAACCGATGCAGATATTGAGTATGCCATAAAAAATGGTGTTGGCTGTTTTGTGGCAGATAACTGTGAAGAAATTGATGCAATTGATGAAATCTCAGAAAGAATGG
Organism: Clostridia bacterium; assembly: GCA_045592585.1. GTDB lineage: Bacteria > Bacillota > Clostridia > Monoglobales > Monoglobaceae > SIG440. Next base: position 754 of record JAZNVB010000108.1, on the reverse strand, counting down.
GTGTTTGCTCTAAAATTCTTATAAGAATTACTCCCGGCATTGACCCCCATACCTATGACGAGGTTGCAACAGGCAAGGTTGATTCAAAGTTTGGTTCAGCAATTGAAACCGGTGCAGCAGAAGAAATTACCCAATATGCCCTTTCAAAGAAAAGTATTGACCTTTTTGGTTTTCATTGTCATGTAGGCTCAATGGTTTTTGATTCTGATGTGTTCTTCAAAACTGCAGATGTAATGCTGAAGTTTATTGCAAGAATGGAAAAGGAGCAAGGCTTTAAAACAAGAGAGCTTAACCTTGGCGGCGGGTATGGTGTTCGCTATACCGAGGACGACCCCACAATTGATATTGGTGCAAATATTGCCCTTGTTGCAAAAGCAGTTAAGAAAAAATGTGCAGAACTTGGCATAGATGTGCCAAGAATAAGAATGGAGCCGGGGCGTTCAATTGTAGCAGATGCAGGAATGACCTTGTATAAAGTTGGCTCGGTTAAGCAAATTCCCGAATACAGAAACTATGTATCAATCGACGGCGGTATGGCTGATAACCCAAGGTTTGCCCTTTACAAGTCTGATTATACTGTTTTGCTTGCAAACAAAATGGATGAAAACTGTGATTTTAACTGTTCGGTTGTGGGCAGATGTTGTGAGTGTGGCGATATCATTCAGGAGAATGTGATGCTGCCCTCATCGGTAAAACGTGGTGATACGGTTGCAGTATTGACAACCGGTGCTTATAACTATTCAATGGCATCAAA
>JAZNVB010000107.1:0-6611 GCA_045592585.1 Clostridia bacterium | reverse complement strand
GTCCTTCTGGGATAATTTGTATGCATATAATTGTGCAGCTTGTAGCAATCAAAATCAAGCTTGTTTTGTGTTTCATAGCAGATTATTTCAGGGAGCTGCACTTCTTCGCCCGGCTGAACCTGCAAATCAAGGTTATAGTCCTGAACACCAAGCTCAACTAAAATACTGCCAAGTTTTCCAACCCTTTGCGTATGCTGTACCTTTATTTCCCAGGCACAGTTAGGAAGCAAGTGAAATACCACACCTCGATTTTGCTGTTTGCTCCACACAACCATCATCGGTGATGCACCAACTGTGCTGCGAGTGCTGGCACAACCGCAGGTAACACCTGTTACCAATGGCTGCCAGCCGCCCAAGCTTTCGCATTGCCATGCTTCACGCTGAGTGTATATATCGTATTCGCCGCCGTCAAAGACAAAACGTGACTTAAGTGAATTTACCCTAACCGCCTTATTTGACATATTCTTAAAAGTATCACGGCGGCTGAAGATGCCATATTCGTCTTCGGTGTATTCGCACGAAATACGGCAGCCGTCTTTTTCGGAATAAATCAAATTTCCTTCGGCGATAACATCCCCTGCAATCTCATCAAAGCTTCCGTTTACTCTGAAGAGTGCCTTGCTTTTTTCAATCTCTTTAAAATAGCTTGATGTAAGCATAAAATTTTATCCTCCCAATAATTTTATTTGCTTATACTTACGCCCATAACGCCCATTATAACTTCATTTGCAATTGCCTCGATTTTAATATTTGCAAGAGTTTTATTGGGGTCAAGACTGATTCTTTGCACAATTGCATGGTTATACTTGCTGAAATAGAAGGTTTCGTTTTCTTTTTGCAATGCAGAAACCAGCCAGTCATCAATGTTGATGGGATAAACAAGCTTTGCAGAGGTTTCATCACCATCTGCATATTCAACTGTTATACGAACATTTTCAACATATGACTGCATTGCATTGGTTGTTGCCGCAAATAGTACCGCAATTTCATTACCTTTACCTTCAAGGGGAATAGCAATTTCTGTTGGGAAATTATCCCACAGCGAAACACAGGCAATGTTTTCATTTTCAGCAGGAGTTATAAATGGTATACCTGAGTTTGTGTAAATCATACCATTTGCCGCCCTGAGTGCGCTGTCGTCAATGACAACCTTGTTGTGTCCACCCTGATTCCATTCCCAGGCATAACGGCCATTGGGGAACAGACCGATTGAATATGCTTCTGGACGTGGACTAAGGAATTCCTGATTGTGAATTTCAGTCATATTGCAGTTAAAGAATTTTGAAATATCAACCGGCTGGAAGGTGCTTCCGGGAATAACCGGTGCCTTTTCGGTATCTCTTTCAATAATCTCATAATCTGCTGCAAGCCAAGAATCATACTGACCCGCTTTAACACGAATAAAGAATGTGTGGTGGCCTGCGATATTCTTGGTTTTTGCGTATACCTTGTTGCCAACAACTGTTATATCCTCTAAAGTTTCACAAATATCAAGATATTCAACAAATTCAGCGTTCTTAATCTCAAATACAACATCGTTACCTGCAAGAACAGTATCGGTAATCTTAAGTGTGGGAACATCACCCTTGCCGTGCATAATGCGAAGCTGGAATCTTCCTTGCTTTTCTGTTTCAATCACGATAAAGCTCTTTGTAATTCCTGCCTTTATCTCATAAGGAATCACTTCGCCATCAAGCATTACGGCATCAACAGCGGTTGATACCATAGGTATCTTTATGCACTTCTTTTCTGCTCTGTCGCAGTAAATATCAAATGTTTCCATGCAGCCTGTTCTATTGTAGTTAAGTGAAACATCCTTAAGAGTAAGGTTTGCGTGCTCCCAACCTTTTGGGAAATTAGGTGCAATCGAAACGCATCCGTCAAGATTGTTAATTCTGATACCAAACAAGCCCTCAACCATCATACGAAGATATGTACTTGATACATCTGTAAAATCATTATCTCCCGTATCTGTACATAAGTTAGATTGAACGTGCGATGCCATACCGGGGTTTGTACCTGTGAAATAGCAATCAACAAGACCGTCAAGGATTTCTTTACCCTTTTCTTCAAGTCCCAGCTGATAATAAGCAAGGGCAAGACACGCATTTTCAGCAGGGAAAAGTCCGCAGGTTGAATACTTTCTCGGATACCAGTTTGAAGAATATACCAAACGTCCGCCTGTGCCGGGTGTTGTGATATTTTCGATATAGTTTTCGGTATATTTAAGCATTGTATATGCCCTGAAATCATTAACGGCCCCACAGTCTATTGCAAGATATGTGGTATTAAGCTCGGGTGACGGATGTACCTGACAGTTGCCCATTGTGTCAATTGACTCTGCGATAACACCGCTGTTTGCCAGCCACAGCTTTTCGTTCATAGCCTTTTTGATTTTCTCTGCACGCTTAATAAATACATCGCTTGGCTTGCCAAGACGCTCTGCGATCTTTGCCATAACCATATTTGCACGGTAGTTATATGCACTTGACTGTGCACAGCCTGCACCGTTGTATGAGTGACCGTCTGAAATCCAGGTGTTAAGGAAGTTCTGATACAAGCCGTCGTTGTCGGGGTCAAAGATTCGTTCTTCCCAGTCAAGCATTGCGCAGAATTCATCAAAATACTTTTCTGCAATTTCAAGATTTCCTGACCATTCGATATGATAAAGCATCATATCAAATGCACATTCCTGCATATTGTAATAGGGCAGCTCAAGGCCCAGGAAATAGGGCAGATAGCCGTATGTGTTTTCAATCTGGTGGTATGGTGACGGTGCCTCGGGGCCTGCTTCTCTCTCGCCCTTGCCGTCATACCACACGCGTTCTTCACCCTCCGGCTTTTTTACAATCTGATTAAGGTGTGCAGACATTGCCGCTTCAACCTTGTCGCTCCAACCCAGGGTGGTTGGCGCATACAAGGCACGCCATCCCAAAAACGGCGAATGATATGTAAATGTTCCGTGATGGAAGGAATTTCTGTGAAAGGATGCATCCATAGCAATTACAGTTGGCGCAATTGTCAAATCAAGGGGATGGTCGGGAGTGTTAAGGTTAATGCACACGTGCTTTGCATAAATCTGCTGTTTTATGTATGTCATTGGGTCTTCCATAGCCAGCCATTTATTCAATGTTTCATCATCGGTATTGTGAATTGCAACAATAAAACCGTCAAAAACCTGACCCTGCTCAATTACTGCAGAGATTTTAACAACACTTTCGTCAGCATTTTCAGGAGTGCTGCCCAAAAACAGCGCCGGTGAAAGCTCTGCCATCGCCTTTGCACTACCCAGTTCAATTTCAGCCGGGAAGCTTGTGCCAATACGCATTGATGCACCACCTGGATGGCTAACGCAAGCACGTTTTTTTCCAAGCTCTATAACGTTCTTCTCACAGTCCTTTGGTCTGAAATAACGGCTTGTAGATTTTCTTCTGCAGAAATTACCAAAATAATCGGTTATACCGCCGAAGCCTGCAGCAAATACCACCCTCTGGTCGGTAGTAATTCTGTAATGAACTAAAAAACCATCGTCAGGAAGAAGCGGATATGCCTCAATATTCACCATTACATTGGGGAAATAGTCTGATGTATGGGATAGCTTATACTCCATCCAGCCATTCTTGAATTCGGCAACTACATCTTCTGCGTTATGAAACCACCGTGCACCGGATTCTGATACTTCAGTAGCTCCTCCTATACGCTGACCGGGGGTCAGACAAAGTCCGCTTGAAAGTGTTCCGCGTTTTCCGAAGTCGCACCAGTCATGAACAGTCCAGTCGGTTGCCGAGCCCATAAACTGCGGAACATCACCTGCAAAGGTGGCAAATTTATCTTCTTTATCATCATTGGCATGTGAGCCGTAAAGCAAACGGTTAAAATACTCCTGGGAACAGGTGTTTAAAAACCCGTTTTCAGTAGGTGTATAATTTGTACTTGGATTCATAATATCTTACTCCTTATATAAAATTTTACACTATTTTCATTTTAGTTTAGTGTACAACATTCAACCAAAAAATGTAATAGATTTAATTAAAGAAATTTTTCGTTTTATCGTAGTTTTTTCTAAAAAAGAAGGCCGCAAAATATGCGGTCTTCATAAACTATTTAATGGTTTAAACTTCCTTTGAGTATTCTTCAACATCGATTACCTTGCCGGTCAGTCTTGATTCTTCAGCGGCAAAACAAATCAGATGATTCAGATAAGAAGTTCTTATGTCAGATATTGATACAGCCTTCTCGCCGTCTCTGAGATATTTTATAAGGTCTCTCATTATGCCTGCATCACCGCCGCCGTGACCTGAATCTATATGTTCGCCGACTTTGGTTGTGTCATATACCTTACATTCCCACTCGCCTTTTCGTCCGTGGTCCAGTCTGTCATAATCAAAAAAGTCATAAACCTCGATTTCACATTCGCCTGCTCTTGTGCGAAGTTCTCCCTTTGTGCCGTAAATTCTCATACGTCTTCCGGGCTTACCAAAAGAATTCATCATAAACGAAACTGTACAGCCGCTTTCAAATTCCATATTAACAACCTGATGGTCAACCACATCGTTATCAGTGTTGTAAACACATTTGCCGTAAGGTCCGTTTTTCAGTGCCTCCAGAATATCTTCGTCTGTCGGATTTGGCTTGTTGGTAATAACAGATTTTAAAGATTTTTTATCATAATAAAATCTCACAGCATTATACAAGCATTCATCCCCGTGGGGGCAACCCTCAATACACCTTTCAGGTGCGCCCTCTGGCATATTTTCCTTTTTGAAGTGCATAAGCGAGCCAAAAGAACTAACCCTTGTGCATTTTTCGCCTAAAACCCACTGAATTAAATCAGCATCGTGACAGGATTTTGCAAGTATCATAGGTGCAGACCTTTCTGTGTTTCCCCAGTTTCCTCTTGCAAAGCTGTGACTGTGATGAACGCTTCCAACACATTCAGTATGTTCAATTCCGATTATATCGCCCAGAGTGCCGCTGTCAACAATTTCTTTAACCTTTCCCCAGAAATCAGTATATCTTAAAACATGGCAAACAACCACTTTAACACCCTTTTTCTCGGCAGCTTCAGCTATTTCTTTGGATTCCTTCGCTGTGGGTGCCATGGGCTTTTCAAGTAATATATCATAACCCTTTTCAATTATTGCCAGTGCAGGTTCATAATGCATTTTGTCCTGAGTTGCAAGAATTATAAAATCAGCAACATCCGGAACCTCAATGAGTGCCTTCCAATCATCAAAAGCCATCTCAGGCTTTATGTTAAACATTTTAACTGCCTGCTCGCGTTTAGCTTCAACCGGCTCTGCCACCGCAACAATCTCCAGTTCTTCAGGATGCTGGAGAGCATACTCACCATAGCTTTTTCCCCGAGAACCAAAACCCATAATCGCTGCTCTTAATTTTTTCATAATGTTTCCCCTTTCATTGACAAACTTTTAATTGTCTGTTATCATTCTAATATAGGAAAAATTATAAGTATATACAAAATGTAATACTTTTTCTACAAATTCAACTACTTTCGAGGTGTAAAATGTATCAAAAGGTTGATTTAAGCAATCAGTTTAGATTCAAATCGTTTTACTCAATTTTTAAACAGCAAATTCCGGAGGATTTCTCCTTTTCGGGAGAACGACATCAAATGTGGGAATTTGTTATCGTAACCAAGGGCAAATTAGGCATTGTTGCCGACACTAATGCTTTTATCCTGAAACAAGGTCAGGCAATCCTTCACGAGCCTTGGGAATTTCATCGTTTGTGGAACGAGGACAAAACCTCCGAATTTATTATTTTTACTTTTACCGCCGAAAATATGCCCTCGTATACCTCCAAAATTTTTGAGGTTAAGGATCTTAATAAAATAAATAACCTTCTTGAGGAAATGCATTCAGTATACATATTCAAAGGAGGTCATATTACACAATCGCGTGTAAACTGTGAAATAAAATCACAAATTATAATTAAAACGCTGGAGTCTTTTTTCCTTGAAGCAATATCCCAAAAGGCACTTACTAAAGAAATATATCAGGGAAAAACTGCAAAAAGCTACGCAATGATAGTGAACGTTCTCGAAAATAATCTTGATAAAAGTCTTTCACTTGACGAAATTGCCATGCTTTGCAGCATGAGCAAGGCAAATCTGGTAAAGATTTTTTCAAAATATTCGGGAATGGGCGTTATTTCATACTACAATCAGATGAAAATAAACTATGCCGTCCCAATGCTAAATGGAAATATGTCAGTAAAGGAAGTTGCCGAAAAGCTTGGTTTTGAAAATCAGAATTATTTTTGCACTGTTTTTAAAAAAATTAAAGGGAAAGCTCCGTCACAATACAGATAAAACAGCCATCCAAAAATTTTGGATGGCTGTTCTTTAATTCTTGCAGGATATTTTAATTTTTGTTGCCATTACTCCTGTCTGACCTATTATTATGTCTTTGATTTTTGCTACACTTGCCGAGTCAAGCTTTTCTGCATTTACCACAACACTTACCCCGTCTTCATCAACAAAGGCAACACAATCATTAAAACCTTTTGCCATAACAAGATTTTCGATTGTTGTTTCGTTATTGGCATTTTGTGCATAAAGAGCAATTTTCTCATCAATGGCTGTGCTC
>JAZNVB010000106.1:0-15803 GCA_045592585.1 Clostridia bacterium | reverse complement strand
TGTCGCACCGTTTAATACATTACGGTATGTCATAAATACCATACCCTACATCTATTTAACTTTAATTTGCTTGCGGTAGAACAAGTTTTTCGACAGTCTGACAGAACCCGCTTGTGCAGACAGCACAAACCGGTTCTGTTTATATATGCGGAGCTGTTTAAATATAACTCTTCTGTACTAAATTTGTAATTGACAAATCCAAAAAAGTTTGTTAAAATAATAACAAAGTCAAAAATAACATCATTTACTATAATATTTGTGCAGGAGGTTATTAAATGAAAGAAACAAGAGTTCTTGTAGACAGCGTGGATGCTCTGGTTGCAGAGCTTGCAAATCTTCGTGCAGCACAGCAAATTTTTGCAGGCTATACACAGGAGCAAGTAGACAAAATTTTTACCGCCGCCGCCATGGCTGCAAACAAAGCAAGAATTTCACTTGCCAAGCTGGCAGCAGAAGAAACCGGTATGGGCGTGGTTGAAGATAAGGTTATCAAAAATCACTATGCAGCAGAATATATTTATAACGCCTATCGTGACACCAGAACCTGTGGTGTTGTTGAAGAGGACAGGGCCTTTGGCATAAAGAAAATTGCAGAACCAATCGGTGTGGTTGCGGCAGTAATTCCTACAACAAACCCCACATCAACAACAATATTTAAAACCCTTCTGGCTCTTAAAACCAGAAACGCAATTATTATCTCGCCCCATCCCAGAGCAAAACAGGCAACAATTGCAGCAGCAAAGGTTGTGCTTGACGCAGCGGTTGCGGCAGGTGCTCCAAAGGGAATTATTAGCTGGATTGATGTTCCCAACCTTGAAATGACAAACACTGTTATGAAGGAAGCTGACATTATTCTGGCAACCGGCGGTCCCGGGATGGTTAAAGCAGCATACTCAAGCGGAAAGCCGGCAATCGGTGTTGGTGCAGGAAACACGCCTGCGATCATCGATGAAACAGCCGACATTTTGCTTGCGGTAAATTCAATTATCCACTCAAAAACCTTTGACAATGGTATGATTTGCGCATCTGAACAAAGTGTTATCGTTCCCGAAAGCATTTATGATACGGTAAAGTCAGAATTTGCAAGGCGTGGCTGTTACGTTCTTAGCCCTGACGAAACAGAAAGGGTGCGAAAAACCATTATCATCAATGGCTCACTTAACGCCAAAATTGTGGGACAGAGGGCACATACCATTGCTGCCCTTGCAGGTGTTGAAGTCCCTCAAGATACCAAAATCCTTATCGGCGAGGTTGAATCTGTTGACATCTCCGAAGAATTTGCTCACGAAAAGCTTTCACCCGTTCTTGCAATGTATAAAGCAAAGGACTTTGAAGATGCTGTTGCTAAGGCTGAACAATTGGTTGCCGACGGCGGTTATGGACACACATCATCAATCTACCTGAATCCAAAAACGGCTCAGGAACGATTGGATATCTTTTCATCCAGAATGAAAACCTGCCGTATTCTGCTTAATACCCCGTCATCACATGGTGGTATTGGTGACCTTTATAACTTTAAACTGGCACCTTCACTAACACTAGGCTGCGGCTCCTGGGGCGGCAACTCGGTTTCGGAAAATGTTGGTGTTAAACACCTTCTCAACATTAAAACAGTAGCAGAAAGAAGGGAAAATATGCTTTGGTTCAGAGCTCCTGAAAAAATATATATCAAAAAAGGCTGCCTGCCCGTTGCTCTTGATGAGCTAAAGAATGTAATGGGCAAAAAACGTGCCTTTATCGTTACTGACACATTCCTTTATGAAAACGGACACACAAAAGCAATTACCGACAAGCTGGACGAAATGGGAATTGCACACACAACCTTCTTTGATGTTCAGCCCGACCCCACGCTTGCAAACGCAAAAAGCGGTGCAGCACAGATGATGTCGTTTAAGCCCGACACAATTATTGCTTTGGGTGGCGGCTCTGCAATGGATGCCGCAAAAATTATGTGGGTGCTTTATGAGCATCCCGAGGTTGACTTTATGGATATGGCAATGCGGTTTATTGATATCCGCAAAAGAGTTTATACCTTCCCCAAAATGGGCGAAAAGGCATATTTCATCGCTATACCCACCTCGGCAGGTACAGGCTCGGAGGTTACTCCTTTTGCCGTTATCACCGACGAACAAAGCGGCGTTAAGTATCCCCTTGCAGACTATCAGCTACTTCCTAACATGGCAATTGTCGACACAGACCTGCATATGACCGCACCTAAGGGACTCACTGCAGCATCGGGTATTGATGCTGTAACTCACGCAATCGAGGCATATGCATCAATGCTTGCCACAGATTACACCGACGGTCTTGCTCTTCAGGCGCTCAAGGTGATATTTGAATATCTGCCACGTGCATACGAAAACGGCCTTACAGATATTGAGGCAAGAGAAAAAATGGCTAATGCCGCAACCATTGCAGGTATGGCATTTGCTAATGCGTTCCTTGGAATTTGCCACTCCATGGCACACAAATTAGGCGCATTCCATCATCTGCCCCATGGCGTTGCCAATGCGCTTCTTATTAACCATGTTATCCGCTTTAACGCATCTGAGACTCCGGTAAAGATGGGAACATTCTCGCAATATGACCACCCGCACACTCTGGCACGTTATGCAGAAATTGCCGACAACTTAGGGCTTGGCGGCAAAACCGATGAAGAAAAAATGGAGAGCCTTGTGAACGCAATTGAGGAATTAAAAGAAAGAGTTGGCATCAAAAAGACCATCAAGGAATACGGCATTGATGAAAAAACCTTCCTTAACAGCCTTGACGAAATGACAGAACAAGCCTTTGACGACCAGTGTACAGGTGCAAACCCCAGATATCCACTGATGAGTGAAATAAAAGAAATGTATCTTGATGCATACTACGGAGGTGAGAGATAATGAAGCTTGAAAAAGTGATTGCAACAAGACCCGACAAAACAATATACCGCGACGGCGACCTTGCCGTTAAAGTTTTTGACCAGAACTATTCAAAGTCTGACGTCCTTAACGAAGCGCTTAACACCGCTATAATTGAAGAAACAGGCATCAACATTCCCAAAATTCACGCTGTCACCATAGTTGACGGAAAGTGGGCGATTGTCACCGATTTTATCGAAGGCAAAACTCTGGCTCAGCTTATAGAGGAAAAACCCGAAAATTTTGACGAATATCTTGAGCTTTTTGTGGATTTGCAAATGACCGTTCATAGTATGAATGCGCCCGCCAGATTGAACAAGCTAAAGGACAAAATGGACGGCAAAATTTCACAGACAGACCTTGATGCCACCACACGTTATGAGCTGCACACCCGACTTTTTGGTATGCCCAGGCACAACAAGGTATGCCACGGCGACTTTAATCCCAGTAACATCATTATTACCGATGACGGTACACCCTTTATTCTGGACTGGGCACATGTCACACAGGGCAATGCCTCGGCAGATGTTGCCAGAACCTATTTGCTCTTTTGCCTTAAGGGCGAAACCGAAATTGCAAATAAATATCTGAATCTGTTTTGCCAAAAAAGCGATACCGCAAAGCAATATGTGCAAAAATGGATGCCCATTGTTGCCGCATCTCAGTCGGTAAAGGGCAAGCCCGAGGAAAGAGATTTTCTTCTTTCCTGGGTAGATGTAGTAGATTACGAATAAAAGTTTACACAAGGCAAAACCGTTCTGCATATGCAGAACGGTTTTGCTGTTTCTGTTTGTTTAGCAACAACCAGAGCTCGCCTCAGTGCATTAAAAAATGCGCCGACAAAGCCGACGCATGAAAAACGCACGGCTCCTTGTTTGCGAGACAATTTAATAACACCAATAAGACGTTAAAAACGGGCGTGCATTTTTGCCAGAACAAAAATCGTCCTATTGGTTTATTGTAAAATTATCTCGCATAATTATTATAGCACACTTTTTCTTACTTGTCCATATTTTTCTTGAAATACCTGCCCCAACCACTCATATTTTCAGCCTTGTCAGAATATCTTTAAAGTACAAGCAGTTGACACAAAGGAGTGGAATTTATGAAAAAAACATCCGGATTAAACTCTCAGGAGGTGGAAAGGTCACGAAACGAAAACGGCACAAACCGATTGAGTGAAAAGGAACGCCCAACCCTGATGAAGAAATACTGGGAGAAGTTTGACGACCCTATTATCACTATTTTGCTGATTGCATTAGGTATTAACATTATTTTTACTTTTTTTGGCAAGGTAGACTGGTTTGAGTGTGTGGGAATATTTGTTTCGGTAATGATTGCCACCTGGGTAAGCGCCCTTTCAGAATATAAAAACGAAGAAGCATTTCGTTCTATACAGAGTGAGGCCTCAAAGATCTTGTGCAAGGTTTACCGTGACGGAAATCTGCAGGAGATAAGCATTGACGATATAGTAAAAGGCGATTTTGTTTTGCTGCAATCGGGGGACATTATTCCTGCCGACGGATATGTGTTTTCAGGGAATATCCGTGTGGACCAATCCGCCCTGAACGGTGAAAACAAGGAGGTTGAAAAGAATGCCTGCGAAAACGAACCCGCATATCGCACACGGCTTATTGATTTCTGGGACAAAAACAGCCTTTTTCGCGGGGCAGTTGTGTGCTCGGGACAATGTATCCTGAAGGTAAGTCAGGTAGGAGATAAAACTGTTTATGGTCAGCTTAACCGCGAAACAGGCGATGAAAACAGACAAAGCCCTCTGCAGGTAAAGCTGTCGGATTTGGCAAAAGGCATAAGCCGTTTTGGGTATATGGGTGCCGCATTGGTTGTGGTGGTATATCTTATACAAAGGTTTTTTGCCGACAACGGATGGAGCTTTATTGGTATTATGGAATACTTTCTTGATACCTCGCAGGTGATATCCGATGTGGTTAATGCGGTTATCATGGGAATTACTGTCATTGTAGTATCTGTCCCCGAAGGACTGCCTTTGATGATTGCCATTGTTTGCTCGCTGAATATGAAAAAAATGATGAAAAGCAACGTCCTTGTAAGAAAACTGATTGGCATTGAAACCGCAGGCAGTATCAATATACTCTTTTCGGATAAAACAGGAACAATCACCAAAGGGAAACTAACTGTCATTGATTTTATCGACGGACAGGGAAATACATACAAAGAACACAATTTATTGCCCAAAGAATTAAAACAGTTGACCGAAATCTCGGTATTTGGTAACAGCGCAGCACAGATGTCACAAGGCAGGGCGGTTGGCGGCAACGCAACCGAAAAAGCTCTGCTTGAATTTGTTTGTGGCAACGGTGTGCCCGATATAACTCTCACAAAATCAAGGGAAACTCTGTTTGCAAGTGAAAACAAATTTTCTCAAACAGAGGTCAGCGGAGATTTTTCGGGTGTTCTGATAAAGGGCGCTCCTGAAAAAATTCTGCCACGATGCGGAAAATACTATGACGTCTTTGGCAAAGAGCAACCCATGGGCACAATCCTTGAGCTAAATGACAAAATTGACAAAATGGCAAAGCGGTGTATTCGCGTTCTTGCCCTTGGTATAGCCAAAGAGTTTACTGATGGTCGGTTGCCCAAAGAAATAACACTGGTTGGACTTGTTGCAATCCGTGACGATTTGCGACCTGATATTAAATCCTCTGTCAGCGAGGTTAAGCGGGCAGGCATCCAGACAGTAATGATAACAGGTGATAAAAAAGAAACAGCCGTTGCCATTGCCCACGAAGCCGGAATAATGGACAGCCACCGGAATATGGTGCTGACCTCGGAGGATTTGCAAAAAATGAGTGATGACGAAATAAGTCAAAAGCTTCTCGATATCAGGGTAATTGCCAGAGCCCTGCCCACGGATAAAAGCCGTCTTGTACGGATTGCTCAGGAAAAGGGGCTGGTGGTTGGAATGACGGGCGACGGAGTAAACGACCTTGCCGCCCTGCGTCGTGCGGATGTAGGTTTTGCCATGGGTAGCGGAACAGATGTTGCAAAAGCAGCAGGGGATATTGTTATTCTTGACGATAACTTTTCGTCGGTTCGGTCAGCGGTACTTTACGGAAGAACAATATACAAGAGCATAAAAAAGTTTATAATCTGCCAGATGACCATAAACATTGCGGCTGTACTTGTTTCTGTTGTGGGTCCCTTGATAGGAATAGAAAAACCCCTGGGCATTACTCAAATGCTGTGGGTAAATCTGGTAATGGACACCCTTGCCGCCATAGCCTTTGGAGGGGAAGCGGCCCTCAGGCGGTATATGCTTGACAAGCCAAAACGTCGTGATGAAAAGATACTTGACAAAAAAGCCTGGAGCGCCATCTGTACCAGTGGACTTTTTATTTTTGCCGCAAGCTTATTCTTCTTCTTATCCCCGGATATGCATTGTTCTTTTCGTCAGCATGCAGGAGAAATATACTTTTACACAGGATACTTCAACTTTTTTGTATTTGCAGGTGTACTTAACGCATTTAATGCCAGATGCGAAGGCATTGACCTTCTTGACCACATATCCCTTAACAAACCTTTTTTGTTTATAATAGGGCTGATATGCACCGTGCAGATTATTATGACATGTTTTGGCGGTCAGGTACTTAGAACTGCACCCCTTAATCCCCGTGAATGGCTGACTGCAATCACACCGGCTCTGCTTGTAATACCCGTAGATTTAGTAAGAAAACTAATTGTCGGTAAATAATTTAAATGAGGCTGTAGCAAAATGAATTTTTCGGGACGTCCGGGAGGCCGTCCCCTACATATATTGCGCTTTCATCATATTCGCAATACAATTTGTAGGGTTCGGCGTCCTCGGCGAACCGTTTCTTTTTCATTTTGTTACAGCCCTATTTTAATTAGAAGTTTATTGATTTACTTCGGTATTTGACATTAAGCACCATCCCTACTGCCACCAGATTGGTGAGCAAGGATGAGCCGCCATATGAGAAAAACGGCAGCGGAATTCCCGTAACCGGCATAATTCCTATGCACATACCTATATTTTCAATCAGATGAAATGTGAACATAGCTGCAACACCCACACAAATATACATGCCAAGGTTGTTGCGTGCATTCATGCCTATCACAATGCATCTTACAATTATTGCAACCAGCAAGGCAATTACCAACAACGCACCTATAAAACCAAGCTCCTCGCACACAACCGAAAAGATAAAATCGGTGTGTCTTTCAGGCAGAAAGTTGCTTTGTCGGCTGCCGCCCTGATAAAGTCCGCTGCCAAAAAGCTGGCCCGACCCAATTGCAATTTTTGACTGAGCTACCTGATATCCTGTGCCCGATGGGTCATTTTCAGGATTGAAAAGGTTTATAATTCTCTGCTTCTGATAATCCTTAAAAACAAAAAACCACGCCGCAGGTATAGCCAATGCGATAGCTCCGACCCCTGCAGCAATATATTTCCAACTTATTTTTGCCGCAAAAAGCATTGTAATCATTATGCAGCCAAAAACCACCGCCGTACCAAAGTCGGGCTGAAGCAGAATAAGCCCAATCAAAATAGCCGCATGCAGTAATAAAAACAGCACATATCTTGGGCGGTTAATCAGGTAATCAACCTCGGACAAGTGTTTTGCAAATGTGATTATAAATGCTATCTTTACAATCTCGGCAGGCTGAATACCTATTGGTCCAAACCGGAACCAGCTTCGGGCACCATTGTCATAGGTACCGATACCCGGTATAAGCACCAGAATTAAAAGCACCATAGACCCAAGATAAAGATATCCCCATATACTCGCAAGATACTCATAATCAAGAACCACCAAAACGCCCATCAGCACAATGCCAACCACAAGTGCCGCAAGCTGAACTGCAACATGCCGGCCCGGTATTGGAGATGCACTTGAAATCATTATAATTCCAAAAACCGAAGCTGCCAAAGTTAAAAAGAACAGCCAGAAATCGAAATTCTTTTTGAAATCCTTGTGCTTGTTCAGATTATCATTTTGCAGTAACACCCTTTTCACTCCTTAAAACTTAGTGCAACGCCGTCGCCAATCGGTATCAGCGCCGTACTGAAGCTCTTATTTTCCTTTAGCATCTCAAGATATTTGCGAAGCCTGCGAACAATTGTAATCTTGCGTCTTACCACAAGCTCGTCGGTGGCGGTCATCCCCTTATACAGCACATTGTCAGAAATAAGCATCCCCCCACTTTTAAGAAGACGTTCACAATGAGGAAAAAATTCCATATACTGTCCTTTTGCCGCATCAACAAAAATAACGTCAAAAAGCCCTTCACCGGACATTTCCGCAACAACCTGCCGTGCATCGCCACGAATAAGAGTTATCTTTTGCGTAACTCCGGCGATTTCAAAGTTCTTTTCGGCTATGTCTGCCATTTCGTCCGACAGTTCCACCGTCACAACCTCTGCGCCACAGGCATTGGTCATCCTTATTGCCGAATAACCGATAGCCGTGCCAAGCTCAAGAATTTTTTTTGCTCCGGAAATTTTAAGAAGCACCTCCACCAGCCTGATACTTTCAGGTTGTGAGATAGGTACATCATTAGCCTTTGCAAAACCTTCCATCTCCGCTATATGTCCGCAACTTTCAGGAATAGTATCCCGCAAATAACGGATTATGTATTCATAATTTATATTATCTTCTTCTATCCAAGCCTTCATTGGTCAGAACTACCTCTTTTCAGCCAACACTTTACTTTCCCTGCAACATCTCTACCGTTCTCATATGCTCTGCATCTGTACGGGAGAATACATTTTCACTACCATCTGCCCTTGCCGCAAAATACAAATAATCAGTATCCTCGGGATAGAGTGCCGCCTTAACGGAATTTACACCCGGTGATGCAATAGGACCAACCGGTAAGCCTTTGTTTATATATGTGTTGTAATCTGATTTTATTTTTATATCCGAATTACTTAAAATCGGTTTTCTTTCTTTAATAACATACTGTACCGTTGCACAGGAGCTAAGGGTCATATCCTTCTTTAGTCTATTATAAAAAACAGATGAAATCTTGCCACGTTCAGAATCGTTAGCCGCTTCACGTTCTACTATAGATGCCATTGTTACTATCTGGTCAAGTGTATAATCAGACTGCGCCTCCTGATAAACGGGAATAACATAAACCTCAAATGCCTTAAGCATTTTTATTATGATATCACGTTCATTTTCCCATAAAGCAAATTCATAGGTCGCCGGAAAGAGATATCCCTCAAGACGGTTTTCCTTTCTTTCAATCTGTGAGATAAATTCAAAGTCAAAATCGCCCTTGTCAAGCTCTTCCAAAAAGGCTTCCTTGTCTACCAAACCTGCTTTTTCCAGGGTTTCAGCAATTTGCCATGCCTCATAACCCTCGGGAATTAAAACCTGAATTTTTTCATCAACTCCCACATCCGGGATTTGGGTAAGCTCTCTTGCAATGTTGCTGTAACTCTGACTTTTGCCTACAAGGTGTCCACCCTGCTGAAAAACCAATTCATCCGATGCCAACTTCACGGTTAGCCTGAACAAGAACGGATATTTTATGACGCCCTCTTCCTTCAGTATCTCCGAAATCTGATGAGAGGTTGCTCCCTTAGGGATTGTTACCATAACTTCTTTTCCACGGCCAACACCCATACCAAAAACATCAACCATAATCAAGGCCTGCCACACCACAATCACAGCTATCGCTATGCACACTCCGCATATGATGGGAGAGAATTTATTTTTCCTGCCACTTTTTATTTTCTTCATAGAAAATCACCCTATAACATTTATAAGAAAATACTTCGCTATCACAACCACAATGCTTAAAATTATGGGCATGCTGAATACACTGTTGAGCACCAAGGGACCTGCTTTGAAATTCCTGTGAACTGTCATTTTATTTTTTTGCATAAGTAACAGAGTAACAACTGCCACAAATCCAAGAACTGCCAACGTGAAAACCGGCCATATATAGTTTTTTTCAATATATGGTAAAACATATATATCAATCAAAAGAGCCGTAAGATTGCTAAAGCCGTGATAAACCATTGCACCATAAATTGAATTGCACTTTACAAGCACTACCGACGCAACAATCCCCATAAACAAAAAGCCCAGCGCCTCGTTAATTTTAAGATGAAGCAGCGCAAACAACAGGCTTGTGAGAAAAATTGCCGCTAAGGTATTGCTTTTGTTATATGCCGAGAATATAATTCCCCGCATCCAGAATTCTTCTAAAACCGCAGGAATAATCACCACTGCAACAATCCCAAGAAAAACCTCTCTCCCATTGAGAGCCATCGGTATGGCATCTTCATAGGTTTGCTTTATAACGGTCTGAATTAAAAAATTCGCGGGTATATTGAGAAGTATCATAACAAACTGCCCCAAAATACCTATCAATGCCGCAAGTAAAAGGCAGTATGGTTTGCACGGATTAAGCCAAAATTCCTGCTTTGCCTTATCTATACCACTGTTCCAAGCAGAACGGGCATACACCACTATGGGCACACCTATCGCCAAAAGCTCCACAATGGCAATACGGATATATTCATGAGGAGGGTCCTCCATAAAGCTGAATACTGCCCCCACAACAAGCTCTGCCGCAAACTGCGCAAGCACCACCCAGAAAACCATCCATCTGACACTTTTAATTTGTTTTCTCAGTTCATATTTTTTCTCTGTCATCAGTTTTTATCCTATACCACGGGATGTTGCATCTGGTCAAGTATCTCCTGACCGGCTCCCGCTTTAAACCAATCTGCAATTCTTGCACCAAACAGCATTGATGCTCCTGCACCTTTGCCGGTAATAACGTTTCCATCAATTGCAACCAGTGCATTGGCATCCACCATAGCACCCTTAAGGTGCTCTTCAAATCCCGGATAACAAACTGCCATCTTTCCTTCAAGAATACCAAGCTCACCAAGTATCATAGGCGCCGCACATATTGCCGCAATCAACTTGCCCTTCTCAGCACAAGCTTTCACTGCATTTATAACTCTCTCATCTGCCTGAAGATTAGTTGTTCCGGGCATACCGCCGGGCAAAATGACACCCTCCAAACCGTCAAGGCTGATTTCATCGGCACAAATATCTGCCATAACACATACTCCGTGACTGCCCGTAATCTCCTTACCGCCCACTCCAACGGTTTTAATATCTATCTGCGCTCTGCGAAGAACATCAAGACAACCAATTGCCTCGGTTTCTTCAAAACCATTTGCCAAAAACATATATATCATAAAAATCTCCATTCCGCCGCCATACATCAGCACAAAATAACAATTAAAATTTCTCTTATCTGTATGGCAAGGAATGATAAGAGATTTTTACGCCCATATGCGTTTCCGAGCAAATGCGAGGAAAATTTCGCATGGGCAATAAAATCCGCCGGAGGCTTAACGGGAAAGGAACTTTCACCTTAAATCTCCTTTATCTGCTTTTAAAAACTTTAATCATAAATTTAGGAAGGGCCGCAAATCTGCCCAATCTGGATGGATTTTTTATAAATCTGTATGCCCATTCAAGGTTAAGCTTTATAAAAATTTCGGGTGCACGTTTGGCAACCCCCGCAAAAACATCAAGTGTTCCGCCAACACCCATACAAAGATTCACTTTCAGTTCGTCCTTATGTGCTGCAATCCATTTTTCCTGTTTTGGTGCGCCAAGACATACCAAAAGGAGCTTTGCTCCCGACTCATTTATCTGCTGTACAATCTCTGCCTCGTCTTCGGGTTTAAAATAACCGTTGCGGCAGCCTACAACCGAAAGTCCGGGATATTTTTCCTCCATCTTTGCCTTTGCTGCCTCGGCAACACCCGGCTTTGCACCAAAAAGAAAAACGCCGTTATCCGTCTTTGCCAGTCTTTCAAGAAGAGCACACACAAGGTCAAATCCTGCTACTCGTTGGGGCAGAGGATTTTTTAAAATTTTAGAGCCATATACAACGCCAATACCATCAGCCGTACACATATCAGCATTATTCAGAATTTCCATCAAGTCTGCATCATTCTGAGCGCACATTACTATTTCAGCGTTAGGTGTAAAAATTGTAGAAACCTCCTCCGCTTTTACAAAACCCTCAGCAATGTCCAAAGCTTCGTTAAAGGTCACTCTGTCTACCTTAACTCCAAGTATTTCTACTGTATCTCTCATAATATTCCATTTCCTTTCAAGCGAAAATCCTAATCCAAACTCCAGTCAATGGGAGTCTGCCCCGACAGCTTTAAAAATTCATTTGCCAACGAAAAATGCTTGCAACCGAAAAATCCATTGTAAGCCGACAAAGGGCTTGGATGAACAGTTTCCAGAATTTTGTGGTTGGGATTTGTGATAAGTTTTTTCTTTTGTCGGGCATTTGCACCCCACAACAAAAACACCATCGGTTTTTCCCTTTTATCAAGCAGTTCGATAATCCGGTCGGTAAATATTTCCCAACCCATACCCTTGTGGCTGTTTGCCTCACCTGCCCGCACTGTCAGCACCGCATTGAGTAAAAGAACTCCTTGCTGTGCCCAATACGTCAGTTGTCCGTGTTCGGGTGTTTCTATTCCCAAATCATCATGAATTTCCTTGAAGATATTTTTTAGCGACGGCGGCTGTTCTATCCCTCGCTTAACCGAAAAACTAAGTCCGTGAGCCTGGCCTGCCCCGTGATATGGGTCCTGACCAATAATAACCACCTTAACATCGCTATATGAAGTAAATCTTAACGCATTGAAAATATCATACATATCGGGATAAACAGTTTTGGTCTTGTATTCTTTTGCCAAAAAACTGCGAAGCTTTAAATAATACTCCTTTTCAAACTCACCATCTAAGAGCTTATCCCATTCGTTGCCTATGTTTACCATGGTCAAATTCACCTCTTTATTTGTTTGCGTAAATGTTCAATCGTGCAAAATCGTACAAGATGACACAAAGTCTTACATCCTGATGCGTAAAATTTTTAGCTCAGGTTGTGCGATTTCAAACACGAGGCTATACTTTGTGTATGCGAGTGTGCAGAAACCGTGCAAGATGACTGAAAATTTTTTGCATCATTAGCGTGCGTGTCTTTTTATCTTCTTTGTAGTTGTCTTTTCAAACTCTGTGTCACGGAAACGAATTCTCTTTATCTGTTTCATTGGCGGCAATGATGCGTTAAGCGCCTGAACATCCTTTTTTATTCTTTCCTGTTCTTCGGGGGTTTCTGTGTAAATTTCAGCACAGATAACGTCATCCTCGCCATAGACTACTATTTCGGTTACTCCTTCAACCTTCTGAAGAACCACGGTTTCGATTTCTTCGGGGTACACATTTTTACCGTTGCTGAGAATGATAATATTTTTGATTCTGCCGGTAATATGTACAAATCCGTTTTCATCAATTGTGCCAACGTCACCTGTTCTGAACCAACCATCAACAAATGCTGCCTCGGTTGCTTCGGGATTGTTGTAGTAGCCCATCATTACGTGGTCGCCCTTAACAATGATTTCGCCCTCGCCATCCTCGTTGGGATTGTAAATTTTAATTTCTGTTCCGGGAACAGGAACTCCCGCCGCACCGAAGAGATATTTTTTGTTTCTGTCAAGAGATACGATGGGTGAGCACTCGGTAATGCCATAGCCGTTTATCAGAGCAATACCCAAATCTTCAAAACCCTTTGCATATTTAAGGTCAAGAGGTGCACCGCCTGCAATAATCATCTCTAAATTTCCGCCAAAGCCCTTTTTAACAGATTTGAAAAGAACTTTTCTCAGGTCAATGCCTACCTTTCTTAATGCATTGCTTATCTTAATCAAGGTTTTCAGAAGCTTTTCCTTGCCCTGCTTTCTTACAGTTCTCCAAAGGCTCTTGTAGAAGGTTTCTACAAACAGCGGAACAACACTGATGTGATAGGGTTTTGCCTTCTGAATATCTTTTAAAACATTTTTAAGATTGTTATTGATATAAACCGGATAGCCACGATGAATCTGGCAAAGAATACCTGCCATAAATCCAAATGTGTGGTGCAGGGGAAGTACAACAACAGTTCCTGCCGGCTCAAGGAAGTTGCGGCAACTGTTTACCATATCAAATGTAAGGTTTCTCTGATTAAGCATAACGCCCTTGGGGTCGCCGGTTGTACCTGATGTGTAAATAATTGTGCAAAGAGCCTCAAGGTCGATTTCGTTCTTTTCAAAAGAATCGTCGCCACCGTCAATTAACTCGCTGCCCTTTTCAATGACATTGCCAAACTCACTCATGGGAATATAATATTCAACTGTCGGCATATTTTCCTTTGCTTCGTCGATAATCTTCTGCTTTGCATCGGAATATATAAATGCTTTTGCCCCACTGCTCATTATAAGGTTGGCAACCTCCGGAGCACCAAGTTCCTTGTCAATGGGAACAATTACATTTGAACCGTTTGCTGCGGCAAAGTAGGTAATAATCCATTCATAACTGTTTTCACCCATAACTGCAATCTTGTCGCCGTCTTTAAGACCAAGGCTGTAAAAATAAGTGCCCAGGGCATAAATGTCGTTTTTCAGACGAATAAAGTCAACCGTAATGTCCTCGCCATCTCTTTCAAAGCTGAAGGCGGGATTTTCACCATAATTCTCCGCAGCATATTCAATAAGATGCTTAAGACTCTTAATCATGGGAGCATCATAAAGTGGATATTCTTTCATCATTCCAAAACACAACCTTTCAAGTTTATAAAGTTCCTTCGTTTATTTTTCGTCCGCAATGACGTATAATTTTCATTGATAATTCTCAACGTATATCATATGCTGTATTTCAGCCAAAATAGTTTCGCCTATTCCGTCAACATTCAAGATATCCTCCGCCGTGCGGAAGCCACCCATCTTATCACGCATTTTAACTATGGCCCCTGCCTTTTGGGGACCTATCCCCGGAAGGCTGTCCAACATATCAACAGTAGCGGTATTCAGATTTATCTTTTCCACGCTAGTTTGTCCTGAAGCTTCTTCGCTTTTTGCCAGCACAGCACCACCATCCTGCCGTCTGTTGTCGCATAATACGCGCCCCTCGGTGAGATTGTACGCAATAACAGAAATCGAAACAGTTATCACAATAACGGGAATAATTAACAATCTTTTATAAAACTCGTTTTGTTTTAACAGTTGTTCCTGCCTGCGCATAAAGCCTTCAAGACTGTCTGTTTTCTGCAAAGGCTTCATCCTTTTAATCACCCCGTACTGCAGTTTTTGTGATAAACACAATAACCCATTTTGACGATATAAGTATACCATATATTCCTTGCGAATACAACCCATTTAACAAAAGTTTAACATTGAAAAAATAAAAATAATAAAAAAATCAAATTATGTCTTGACAAACGACCTTTCATTGTGTATAATAATCAAGCTGATTAAAAATGCAGTATTGTGAAAAAGTATATGGGCGCATAGCTCAGCTGGGAGAGCATCTGCCTTACAAGCAGAGGGTCATAGGTTCGAGCCCTATTGTGCCCACCATCTTTTTTATCGTCACTGTGCAATCGGCAATATATGTGGGCGCATAGCTCAGCTGGGAGAGCATCTGCCTTACAAGCAGAGGGTCATAGGTTCGAGCCCTATTGTGCCCACCACATTTCTTTTTAAAGGACAACGAAAATGAAGTTTGATTTGTTACCTATCTTAAATGCCGACGGAAGAAAGCTTCCACTCAACTTAGAGCTTGATTTGGTCGGACACGAAGAACAGGGTGCCAAGTTTCTGACTCCCGTTTCGGTCATAGGTGAGTTCGTCAATATTGGCGGCAGCATTGAACTCAAGGGTGAGGCTCGGTGCAGAATGGAATACTCCTGTGACAGATGCTGTGAAGCTTTTGAATCTGACTTTTGGTGTTCTTTTGAAGAGGTCTTCGAAAAGGAAGACGCAAGGGTTGAAGATAATCAGAACCCCGATGCTGTGTTTCTGAC
>JAZNVB010000105.1:0-13717 GCA_045592585.1 Clostridia bacterium | reverse complement strand
GATAGTTCCCGGTGCATTTCGCCTGATGGGTTTTTTAGGTAAAGAAAATGATGTGGTAATAAAATGGGAAAATATAAAAAAGATAGGCGATGACATAATAATTATCGAGGCAGTATAAAAAACAGAAAAAGTGTAAAATGACTTGTTTTTTTGCGGCATTAATGATATACTGTAAACATAATGAAAAATCTTGCATTCAGCGGGGTAAATGTTTATGAATTATACATTGCTTACAGATTTTTACGAAATTACAATGGCAAACGGTTACCTGAAAAACGGTATGCAGAACGAAATTGCTTACTTTGACCTGTTTTTCAGAAAGGTTCCTGATAATGCGGGCTTTGCTATTATGGCAGGGGTCGAGCAGGTTATTGAATACCTTCAGGAACTTGAATTTACCAAAGAGGACATTGAATACCTTCGCAAAAAAGGTCTTTTTTGCGAGGAGTTTTTGGCGTATCTTGAAAATTTCAAATTTGAATGTGATGTATGGGCTATCCCTGAGGGTACGCCCATTTTCCCTAATGAGCCAATTCTCACGGTCAGAGGTCCCCTTGTTCAGGCGCAGTTTATCGAAACTATGCTTTTGCTTACTATAAACCACCAAAGCCTTATTGCAACAAAATGTAACCGCATTGTCCGCGCGGCAGAGGGCAGACCTGTTATGGAATTCGGCTCACGTCGTGCCCAGGGTGCAGGCGGTGCAATCTACGGTGCCCGGGCATCATATATCGGCGGCGCATCGGGTACTGCGTGTACGATTTCGGATGTGATGTTTGGTGTTCCTGCTCTTGGAACTATGGCGCACAGCTGGGTGCAGTCATTTGACAGCGAGTACGAGGCGTTTAAGGCGTATGCCAAAGCCTATCCCAACGACTGCACACTTCTTATTGACACATACAATGTGTTAAAATCGGGTGTTCCCAATGCCATAAAGGTTTTTGACGAGGTGCTAAAACCCATGGGGATAAGACCCAAGGGTGTGCGTATTGACAGCGGTGATATCACATATCTTACCAAGAAGACCAGAAAGATGCTTGATGATGCAGGCTACAGCGATGTTAAGATTGTTATTTCCAATTCCCTTGATGAATATATAATTCAGGATATTCTTAAACAGGGCGCTTGCGTTGATTCATTTGGTGTGGGCGAAAGACTTATCACTTCTAAATCCGAGCCTGTTTTTGGCGGCGTGTACAAGCTGGTTGCTTTGGAGAAGAATGGGGATATTATCCCTAAAATCAAGGTCAGCGAGAATGTTGCCAAGATTACAAACCCCTGCTTTAAAAAGGTTTACAGGCTTTTTGCAAACGATACAGGCAAGGCAATAGCTGATGTTATTACCCTTGCAGAAGAAACCATTGATGATTCAATTGATTATGAAATTTTTGACCCCGAGCATACATGGAAGAGAAAGAGGGTTTGCAATTTTACCGCAGTTGAGCTTCAGGTTCCCATATTCAAAAAGGGCAAG
The DNA here is from genome assembly GCA_045592585.1 of Clostridia bacterium. GTDB lineage: Bacteria > Bacillota > Clostridia > Monoglobales > Monoglobaceae > SIG440. Next base: position 12,243 of record JAZNVB010000105.1, on the reverse strand, counting down.
TGTGTGTATAAATCCCCTGATTTAAAGGAAATCCGTGCATACTGTGAGGAACAGCTTGACAAAATCTGGGATGAGGTAAAGCGCTTTGAAAATCCTCACGAGTATTATGTTGATTTATCGGAGAAGCTCTGGAATATAAAATACAAGCTTTTGTCGGAATACCGCAGTTAATGAAAATAATAATTATCTGTTCCCGAATTTGTTGACATTTTGACAGATTTAAAGTATAATAGTTTTTATATAATAGGAAATTGTGCAATTTCCTATTATGTAAAAACAGAAATTAAATTGTCCATGCGATATTTTCTGCCTATGGCAGAAACGCATATGGACGAAAAAAAGCTGTATCCTTTTCTGCCCGCCGTAGGCGAGCTGCAATCGGCGCTTTTTTATCTAAAAACTTACATAAATTACATAAACCAAAAGGAGAAAACATATGAAAACATCAATTGAATCCTATAACCTGGGAAAACTCGGTGTTATAGGTATGAACGGCTGTGAGGACTTTTGCTCAAAGGTGGACTTTTACCTGAAAAAGTTCAACGATGATGACATTCAGGAACATGGTACATTCCTGTTCCCCATAAAGACTTCAAGATTCGGTACGGGTGAGGCAAAGGCAACACTTTTGCATTCTGCAAGAACTTATGACGTTTATATCATAGTTGATTGCTTTAACTATGGCGAAACCTACAAGCTCTACGGTCAGGATGTTCCTATGAGCCCCGATGACCATTATCAGGATCTTAAACGTGCAATCTCTGCAATCGGCGGCAAGGCAAAAAGAATTACTGTTATTATGCCAATGCTTTATGAAGGCCGTCAGCACAAACGTTCTTCAAGAGAATCCCTTGACTGTGCTATGGCACTGCAGGAGCTTTGCAATATTGGTGTTGATAATATAATCACATTTGATGCACATGACCCCAGAGTTCAGAATGCAATTCCCTTCAAGGGCTTTGAAAATGTGATGCCCACATACCAGATGATTAAGGCGTGCCTTAAGTATGATAAGGACATCATTCTCAACAAAGGTAATACTATGATTATCTCTCCCAACAAGGGCGCAATGTCAAGATGTATGTACTACTCCTCAGTTCTTGAAATGGAGCTTGGTATGTTCTACAAACGCCGCGACTATTCAAGAGTGGTAAACGGCAAAAATCCTATTGTTGCTCACGAGTTTCTTGGTTCATCAGTTGACGGAAAGAATGTTATTGTTGTTGACGATATGATTTCATCCGGTGACTCAATGATTGATGTTGCAAGAGAACTTAAAAAGAGAAAAGCAGCAAGAGTATTTATGTTTTCAACCTTTGGCTTGTTCACAGAAGGATTTGACAGATTTGACAAGGCATACGAAGAAGGTCTGATTGAAGGTGTGTTCACAACCAACCTTATTTATGCAAAGCCTGAGCTTCTCACCAAACCCTGGTATCATCAGGTGGATATGAGCAAGTACGTTGCACTTCTTATTAACGAGCTCAATGCTGAACATTCAATCAGCGAACTTCTTAATCCTATTCAGAGAATAGAAAAAATCCTTGATAAATATAAAAATATGTAATTGCTATAACAAGGCTGCTGCAGACGTCTGTTTGCAGCAGCTTGTTTGAATATTAAAGGAGGCGGATATTTATGATGAGATTACAGAAATACATTGCAAACGCAGGGGTGGCATCACGTCGTGCGGCGGAAAAGATTATCAGCGAGGGCAGAGTTTCTGTCAACGGCGAAATTATCCGTGAAATGGGCGTACAGATAGACGAGGACTTTGATACCGTGGAGGTAGACGGTGTTCGTGTAAAAAACGACGAAAAAAAATATTATATTATGCTAAATAAGCCTGTGGGCTTTGTTACCACAGTATCGGATGACAAAGGTCGTCCCACGGTTATGGAACTTGTGTCGGATATTTCTGCAAGAATTTATCCCGTGGGCAGACTTGACTATGACACCGAAGGCTTGCTGCTATTGACCAACGACGGAGATTTGACCTTTAAAATCACACATCCCAAGCATGACATTGCAAAGACATATGTTGCCGAGGTTACGGGGAACATAACAATGGATACAATCCTGCAGCTTCGCCGTGGCGTTGTGATTGACGGACAAAAAACAAGCCCTGCCGAGGTAGAGGTTGTGGGTGCAACTCAATACGGAACCAAGGTCGAAATTACTATCCATGAGGGCAGAAACCGTCAGGTAAGAAAGATGTTTGAGGCTCTTGGCTGCATAGTTAAAAAGCTCAAGCGCACCAGGGAAGCAGGTCTTACTTTAGGGCATCTTCCGGTTGGTAAGTGGCGCAAGTTAAGTGAGTCAGAAGTTAATATGCTTAAGAAAATTGAGGCGGCAGGTGCAAGGAAAACTACATCTGCCACGGGAAGCAAACCAAAAGCATATGCAAGATACAGCAGCAGAAGAACAACCGCAAAAAAGCAGGTAAAGAAGAATGGTTAATAAAGAATATGATGTGATTGTTATTGGCGGCGGTGCTGCTGGAATGTTGGCAGCGGGCACCGCGGCAAAACGTGGATTAAATGTTGCCCTGATTGAAAAAAACCGTATTTTAGGCAAAAAAATGCTGATTACCGGCAAGGGCAGATGCAATATTACCAATGCCTGCGACGAGGTGGAGGAGCTTATCCAAAATGTAACAAAAAACAGCTCATTTCTTTACAGTGCATTTTATGGCTTTACCAACCTTGATACAATTGATTTTTTTAATGAGCTTGGTGTTGAAACCAAGGTGGAACGGGGTAATCGTGTGTTCCCGGTATCGGATAAAAGTTCGACTGTTGTTGATGCACTTGTTCGATATATCAAAAAATGCGGTGTAGAAATAATACATGATACAGTAACCCGGATAACTGTTGATGATGCAAAGCATATAAATGGTGTAATGGCGGAGAAAAGGGGTAAGATTCAGGCATCTTCTGTAATTCTTGCCACAGGCGGAATGTCATACCGTGCAACGGGCTCAACCGGCGATGGTTATAACTTTGCAAAGGCATTGGGACATACCGTGACAGAGATAACGCCCTCACTTGTGCCTGTTCAGGTTGAAGAGCAGTGGGTTTATGACCTTATGGGGTTATCTTTAAGAAATATTGAGATTTCTGTTTACAACGAAAAGAATAAAAAAATATATGATGACTTTGGCGAACTGATGTTTGCTCATTTTGGGTTGAGTGGTCCGGTGATTCTCAGTGCATCTGCACATATGCGGCCGATGGCTGCCGGAAGATACAAAATCAAAATCGACTTAAAGCCTGCACTTGACGAAAAGCAGCTTGATGCAAGGCTTATAAGGGATTTTCAAAAGTACGCCAATAAAGATTTTTGCAATGCTCTTGGTGATTTATTGCCTTCAGGACTGATTGAGCCGATAGTTGAGCTTTCGGGGATTGACCCACACAAAAAGGTTAATTCCGTCACCAGGGAGGAACGTCAAAGGCTTCTTGGCATAATAAAGGGTATTGAACTGAATGTAAAAGATTTTTGCCCAATTGAGCAGGCGATAATTACTTCGGGTGGTATTTCTGTAAAGGAAATCGACCCGTCTACAATGGAATCAAAAATTATAAGGGGCCTGTTTTTCGCAGGCGAGATTATTGATGTTGATGCGTATACCGGCGGTTTTAATTTGCAGATTGCGTTTTCCACCGGTGTTCTTGCAGGAAGCAATTGCTGAAGGGTTGATTGATTTATGGTTTATGAAGAAAAAACTGTCACATCAGAAAAAGTATTTGAAGGCAGAATAATAGATGTAAGAGTTGAAACTGTGGAATTTCCCGACGGAAAAACTGCATACCGTGAACTTGTTGACCATCCGGGTGGGGTTGGCATTGTTGCGCTGACAGAGGATGGCAAAATACCTTTGGTCAGACAGTACAGAAAGCCATTTGAAAAAGCTATATGGGAAATCCCTGCCGGAAAGCTGGATTTGGGAGAGAATCCAAAGGAATGTGGAATTCGCGAGTTAGAGGAAGAAACAGGATATAAAGCCGCACAGATAGTTCCGCTTGGATATATTTATCCCTCACCGGGCTTTGCCAACGAAATAACGTATGTCTTTTTTGCAAAAGGACTTTCAAAGGGTGCAACCAATCCCGATGAAGACGAATTTTTAGATGTTCGGGAATTTACCATAGAAGAAGTCAGAAATATGATTTTAAACAACGAGATAAACGATGCCAAAACTGTTGTCGGATTTTTAAAGAGTGATGCTATGAAACTGTTTCAGGAGGGATGCACAGATGGAAAAGAATAAGGTCAAGGTTCTTATAAACAATGCAGAATACACCCTGGTTACGGCAGAGCCTGCCGAGTATGTGCAGAGGGTTGCCGTTAAGGTGGACAAAAAACTGAAAGAAATTCAAAAAGAGTATCCTCAGCTTACCAATGTTATGGCAGCAATGCTTACGGCAATCAATTTGTCGGATGAATACATAAAGCTTGAAGATGTAGCCGATAATTTAAGAAAACAGGTTGCCGATTATGCCAAAAATGAAACTAAACTGACAGCGGCTCTTGATGACCGCACCGCAAAGGTTGCGGAACTTGAAAAAAACGTTCAGGAGCTTAAAATTGAACTTGCCAGATGGGGTGGAAGAAGTCAAAGCCCCGGCTACAAAAAATAATGAAAATACGTATAAAGGATTGAATTTTTATGCACAAGATTGAACTTCTTGCTCCTGCAGGAAATTTTCAGTGTCTTGTTGCTGCAGTTCAAAGCGGTGCAGATGCGGTGTATCTTGCAGGCAAGTGCTTTGGGGCACGCAGCTTTGCGGATAATTTTGATAATGCCGAGCTTGAAAAAGCCGTTGATTATTGCCATCTCAGGGGCACAAAGGTTTATGTGACGGTAAATACTTTAGTGCTTGACAGCGAAATGGAACAGCTTGGGGAGTATCTGATATTCCTGTCAAAAATCGGTGTTGATGCAATAATTGTTCAGGATATGGGAGTAATTGCTCTTGCAAATAAAATAGTTCCTGAACTTCCATTGCACGCAAGCACACAGATGACAATTCACAATCTTGGCGGAGTGAAGGCTCTTAAAAAGTATAATATCAAAAGAGTGGTTCTTTCAAGAGAACTAAGCATAAAAGAAATAAAGAATATTGCGGAAAATACAGACATTGAACTTGAAGTTTTTGGGCATGGTGCTCTTTGTATGTGCTATTCGGGCCAGTGTTTGCTCAGCAGCATAATTGGCGGACGCAGCGGAAACAGGGGAAAATGTGCTCAGCCCTGCAGACTGCAGTACAGTATAAATACTGACAGTAAAAAAGCCTTTTATATGAGCCTTAAGGATTTATCAAGTCTTGAGTGTCTTGGCAGTCTTGCAGATGCCAAGGTTTCTTCACTTAAAATTGAAGGAAGAATGAAGGGGCCGGCATATGTTGCAGCAGTTGTGGGGATTTACCGCAAGTATATCGACAATCCGCAAAAGGTGACAGATAGTGATTATGAACTTCTTGACACAATTTTCAACCGTGGCGGCCTGACAGACGGTTATCTTACCGGCAAGACGGGCAAAGAAATGTTTGCTCTTGATAAGCCTGATAATCCTTATCGCATGGGAAGTTCTGCCCTTGAAAAAGAACTGTTAACTGTGCTGAATGGTGAAAACCGAAAACTGAAATTAAATGGTAAAATTGAGATAAGCAGTGATAAGGCACCGATATTTACAATATCGTATAAAAATACAGAGTATGTATATATTCATGATAAAATGCCGGAGACTGCAATAAAGGCATCCCTTGATGCCCGGGGTGTAATAAATCAGATGATTAAGACGGGGAACACCCCTTATGAATTTGAAAATATTATCGCCGATGTTGAGGATGGTTTGTACCTTGCGGCAGGAGAATTAAACAAAATTCGGCGCAATGCTCTGGCAGAGTTTGAAAAGGTTTTTGTTGCATCCTTTAAGAGAAAAAGTAATAAAGCGGAATATCCCCATTTAACAAAGCATAGCAACGCTGACTGCGGCTTTGTGTGTGAGGTTACAACAGCAGAACAGCTTAAGGCGGTGCGCGACTTACCTTTTGAAAAGCTTTATGTTCCTATCGGAATAATAAAAAGAAACAGGGATATGTGTGAAGCCCTGAAGGATAAGATAATAATTGTGCTTCCGTCAATCATCAGGGATGATGTGTATGAAGGGTTGGTTTTCAATGCTAAAGAGTATCTTGACACCGGCTTTCACGGGGTTCAGGTACAGAATATTTCTCTTGCAGACGATTTTTCGGGATATAATGTGTACGGCGGTTTCAGGCTGAATGTATTTAACAGTCTGGCACTTGACGAATTTGGTGCTTTAAGTTTTAAGGCGGTTGAACTATCACCTGAATTAAACATAAAGCAAATAAAGGCAATTGCCAAGTCTGTTCCTGTTCAGGCAATGGTGTATGGACGTTTGCCCCTTATGGTGACAGAAAATTGTATTATACGAAACGGCAACAAATGTCCCTGCAATGGAGATAATTCCATAACCGACCGTATGGGAATGAAGTTCCCGGTAATAAGGGACGGCGAAATGTGCCGAAGCATTGTTCTTAACTGCAAGAAGACTTTTGTGGCATTTGATATGGATAAAATAACAGGTGCAGGTATTGATTTTTACAGAATTTATTTTACCGATGAGTCTTATGATGAATGCAAAAAGATTTGCGACACTTATCTTTTTGGCGGAGATTTCAGACCTGAGGATTTTACCAAGGGACATTTTTTTAAGGGAGTTTCTTAAGAATGATTACTGTATGGGATAAAACTATTATTGCAACAATGCTGATAGCGGCGCTTGTAATTTATTTGTTGTTTGCCGGATTTGTCTTTGGCGAACATCCCGAGTCGGTAATGATTTTTGTTGACGGAGAGGAATATGCGTCATATAATTTAGCAGAAATATCAGGGGTTAAAAAGGTTGAAATCAATACCGAATTTGGACATAATACTGTTGAAATCACATCTGATGGTGCAAGAGTGACTCAGGCTTCTTGTCCTGATAAAACCGACATTCAAAGCGGCAGGATAACAAAGCCCGGACAGATGCTTGTGTGTGCTCCAAACAGAGTGATGGTAAGGATAATCGGAAGGAATGGGTCAAAGGTTGACAAGGTGACATACTGATGAAAAGAAGATACACTTCAAAAAAACTTATAATTATGTCAATATTTGTTGCTATCGGGATTGTACTTCAGTATGTTGAAAGCCGTGTGCTCATTTCACCTGTTCCCGGCGGCAAGCTGGGACTGTGCAATATTGTTTCGGTTATAAATATATTTATGTTTGGCGGTGCAAATGCGATTATGATTGCCGTTATCAGAGCCTTCATGGGTACGTTTCTTACGGGTGGGGCAATGGCGTTGCCTTATAGTATGGCAGGGGCATTTTTTTCCACAGCAGCAATGGCAGTTATTAAAAAATATACATATCCCAAGGTCAGCATGATAGGGATAAGCATAATCGGTGCCGTGGTGCATAACATTATGCAGACTTGTGTTGCGTCGGTTATGCTTACATCAGGATATATTTTTTCGTATTTGCCATTTCTTTTGGTTGTTGCCGTAATAAGCGGAGCAATTACCGGATATGCGGCACAGGTTTTTGGCAACAGAATTTTAAAACACGGAGATAAAATATGAATAAAAAAATTATACTCGCATCAAATTCTCCAAGAAGGCGTGAACTTCTTGAAATGGTAGGTCTTAAATTTGATATAATTGCAGATAATACTCCTGAACCGATAAATCGTGATAAGTCACCTGATGCGGTTGTGTGTGAACTTGCGGAGTTTAAAGGGAGAAATGTATCAAAAAAGCTTGATAACAAAGAAGGTGCAATAATTATTGCGGCAGATACAGTGGTGGCTGTTGATAATGAAATTCTGGGCAAGCCGGAAGATTTGCAGGATGCCATGCGGATGCTGCTTAAACTCAGCGGAAAGATGCACCATGTATATACAGGGGTGTATGTGCTGGATACTGATACTGAAAAGTGCCTTTCTTTTTGCGAAAAAACAGAAGTATTTTTTAAAAAACTTGACATTGATGAGATAAAAGATTATATTAGTAGTGGGGAACCGATGGACAAAGCAGGTGCCTATGGAATACAGAATTTGGGCTCGCTTTTTGTCGAAAAGATAAACGGTGACTATTTTAATGTAGTTGGTTTGCCTCTTTCCAGACTTGGCTCGGTTCTGAAAAATGATTTTAATATAAAAATTATATAGTTATTGTTAAAATTTACATAAGGAGTGTTTTTATTATGGCAAATGAAATAGGAATTGATCTTGGTACTTCAAACACTATAATATATTTAAGAGGAAAGGGCATTGTTGTTAATGAGCCTACAGTTGTTGCTGTAAGCCGTGCAACGGGCAAAATCCTTTCAATCGGCAAGGCGGCAGGGGAAATGCTTGGCAGAACACCCCTTGATATCTGTGCGGTTACTCCTATCAAGGAGGGCGTTATTGCAAACTTTGATATTACCGTTGCTATGCTTAAGTATTTTATAAAAAAGGCTGTTGGTGCGTCTTTTCTTAAACCCAAGGCTGTTGTGTGCATTCCTTCGCATATAACCGATGTTGAAAAGCGTGCAGTGCGTGATGCAGCCCTGGCTGCTGGTGTTAAAGAGGTATACCTTCTTGAAAAGTCAATGGCAGCGGCTATTGGTGCCGGTATTTCTGTTAATGCACCTGTTGGTTCAATGGTCGTTGATATCGGTGGCGGTACAACCGAAATCGCTGTTGTATCACTGGGCGGTATTGTTGCTACCCAGAGCCTTAAGGTTGCGAGTCAGACCTTTGACAACGATATTATTCAGCACCTTAAAAAGAATAATAATCTTGTAATTGGTAGTATAACTGCAGAAGAGGTTAAGGTATCAATTGGTTCGGCTTGTTCGCTGAAGGAGGAACTATCCATTGAAATAAAGGGTCGTGACCTTGTTTCGGGTCTTCCCAGAACTGCAACGGTAACATCAGAGGATATCCGTGAAGCAATTCAGGAAAGTCTTGCCACGATTATTGACGGCATTAAATCAGTGCTTGAAAAGACTCCTCCCGAACTTGCTGCTGACATTATTGAATCAGGCATTGTTCTTACAGGTGGCGGTGCGATTTTAAAAGGACTGGGACGTCTTATAAATGCGCATATTGAGATTCCTATCTTTATTGCGGAATCACCTTCTGAATGTGTGGCAATTGGTGCCGGCAAAGCGCTTGAAGAGGGCAAAACAATGCATTCATTGCTTAGTGTTGAATAATTGAGTTGAGTTTTGAAAGGAGATAAATCCTTTGAAAAGATTTATAAAAAACAGATGGGTCCTTGGATTGACCATTCTTGTTCTCCTGATAAGCATTGTGATAGGTGTTGTCAATGCAGTCAATCCGGAAGTGACTTTTATCGAAAACGTTGTGCAGGTTACAGTTACACCGGTGCAAAAGCTGTTTACAAATGTGGGCAATAGTGTTGCCGGCTTTTTTGGACATTTTTCGGATATTGGTAAGCTGAATGCTGAAATCAATGCTTTAAAAGAAGAGAATTCCCGACTTAAAGAGGACGTGAATAAAAGAGAAATAAGTGCACGTGAAAATGAAGAACTGCGCAAGTTGCTTTCTCTTAAAGAGGCTTATCCCGAGTTGGAGCTTAAAGCCGCACAAGTTATTGCAAGAAACCCATCTAACTGGTACAGTATGTTTACCATTGACAAAGGTACAGCCGACGGAATAAGTGTTAATCAGCCGATTATTTCTGTTGACAGAACGCTGGTTGGCAGAATAACTGAAGTAGGTGCAACCTGGGCAAGAGTTATAACCATAAATGATCCCGGACATTCTGCCGGAGCAGAAATTGTGAGATCAGGCGAGTATGGACTTGTAGAGGGAGAATCCTCAACCAATGAGGCAGGCAACTGCAAACTGTCGTTTATTTCAAAAAATGCAAACATTATTGTAGGTGACAAGGTTGTTACTTCAGGATTAGGGGGAGTGTATCCTAAGGGGCTTGTGATAGGCAAGGTTCTTGATATAAGACCGGATATGCAGGGGATTTCTCAGTATGCCATAGTAGGTCCCGAGGCCGATATCGAAAACCTTCGGGCTGTGTTTATTGTTATGAATGATATGAGTGACTTAAATACTGCGGGTGAATAGTTGAAAGGAAAATTACCATGAAAACTACAATACACGGAGGCTTTTTGCTGATTTTTTCTATACTTCAGGCAACCTGGCTGGATTGTATTGAGATTTTCGGTATAAAACCTAATCTGTTTTTGGTTTATATAATTGTTATCTGTTGTTTTTGTTGCAGGATAGAGGGTGGAGCTGTAGGTTTTGCTTTTGGTTTCGCTCTGGATATGCTTGCCGGGCAAATTTGGGGCCTGAATGCTATTATTGGCATGCTGCTTGGTTTTTGTATAGCGCATTTTTATGGAAGAATTATAAGTGAAAGTAATTTCATTGTTACAATGGCGCTTGTGTTTGTGGGTACTTTGTTGCATGAAATGTGTTATTGCTTTATTGCATTTCTGCGAACAGAAAGCGTAAGCTTTTTCCAGTCACTTATAAAGATAGTTCTTCCCGAATGCGGATACAATATGGTGGCAGCAGTTCCGCTTTATTTTATAATAAAACGTTTTGCGAAATTTCTTTACACTGATAAGGGTGACGTAATTGGATAAAAAAGGCTTGAAAGCTCGTTTTATTTTAATATTTTGCTTTCTTGCCGTGTTCACGTCGATATGCGTGGCACGGCTTTTTAGCCTGCAGATTATTCACGGAGCCCAATATAAGGAACAAGCCGAAAACAGGCTTGTCCGTGCCTATCCCATAAAAGCGCCAAGAGGCGAAATATTTGATAGATTCGGCAGACCTATGGTTACAAACCGAATGGGTTACTATGTTCAGATTCAGGATATAGGCTCCGAAGATAACGTTCTGAACAAAACCATCTTTAATCTTATAAAAATTTTTGAAACTGATGGGATTGAATATCTAAATGACTTCCCGATTGTCGGTAACCCTTATGCGTTTGATTTTTCGCATCGCGACAATCCTGAAAAAGCTCTTGCGGCGTGGAAAAAGGAGCAACGTCTTGAAAAGTATGGCACAGCAGAGGCCGTGGTGGATTACTATATGGAAAGATATGATGTTTCTGAGGATTTTAATCAGGCTGATGCACTAAAGGTTATCGGTGTGCGATATACTATGGAAAGCAAAGGTTTCAGCGTTATGACTCCATACACCTTTGCAAATAATATTGATATTGAAACGGTGCAGAAGTTAAAAGAAGGTGCTGTTGCACTGAATGGAGTCAGTGTTGAGATAGAACCTGTCCGTGAATATGTAAACGGTAATATGGCGGCACATATTCTTGGGCGTACAGACATTATTTACAAGGAAGAATATGATGAACTTAAAGAAAAAGGCTATGGCATGAATGACGTAATAGGTAAAGACGGCCTTGAAAAAGTTCTTGAAAAATACCTCAAGGGAACAGACGGTTACAAGCGTGTGGAACAAACCAAATCAGGTTCAGTTTCGCAAATGCTTAACGTAACTCCTCCGGTAACCGAAAATTATGCCGTTTTGACCATTGATTCGGAACTGCAGAAGATTGCAGAAGAATCACTTGCAAAAAACATTGAAAATACGCGTGGTGATAAGGGCGTTGATTGTTTCAGCGGTGCGGCTGTTGCTGTGGAAATTGCAACAGGCGAAGTCCTTGCGATGGCATCATTGCCAAACTATAATCCTGCCGAATACAGCAAAAATTACACAGAATTGTTCAATAATCCGCAAAACCCGTTGCTTAACCGTGCTCTCGGTGGTGCATATACTCCCGGTTCAACATTTAAACCACTTACATCAATTGCGGCGTTGGAGGAGGGAATTATCACACCTTCGACCAAGATTGCCGATATGGGCGTTTACAAATATTATGCGCCCTCATACCAACCCACCTGCCTGATCTGGAAGAATACAGGTGAAACTCACGGTATCATAAATGTTTCGGAGGCTATCGGTGTTTCCTGCAACTATTTCTTTTATGATGTAGGCAGGCAACTTGGTATTGACAAGTTGTCAAACTATGCAAAAGCTTTCGGATTGGGGCAAAAGACGGGAATTGAGCTTGCCGAGGCCGAGGGTATTGTTGCAAGCAAAGAATTCCGCGAATCAAGAAATATGGAGTGGTATCCCGGTGATACTCTTCAGGCGGCGATTGGTCAGTC
>JAZNVB010000104.1:0-12340 GCA_045592585.1 Clostridia bacterium | reverse complement strand
AATTTGCTTGCGGTAGAACAAGTTTTTCGACAGTCTGACAAAGGCTCCCGTCCAGGGAGCCTTTGTTAATCTTCAATATAAACCATAACGTCCTGAACCTTGCAATCAAGGATGCGGCACAGGTCATTTAATGTAACTGTGCTTATTGGCTTGTTGTGCCTCAGTCGGTCAAGAAGACCTCTGCTGATATTGTAATCTTTGATAAGCTTGTATGTGGATAGATTTTTGCGTTTAAGTGTTTCGTACAGTGGAGTATAGCTAATCATATTATTGTCACCTCAATTTTATGATAAAATATACTCTGCTACTTGACAATTGTCTATATATTGGGTATAATATTTATGCTACCACACGAAACTGTCTTTTAGACATAGAAAAAGTCTGTTAAATTACGTTAAACAGACTTTTTCTTTTTTTACAAACTCTTAAGTTTTTGTTCAAGACATTCCTTGATTGATTTGGGAGTTGCTTTACCCTGAAGGCCTCTGTTTGCCTGACCCATAAAGAACCCAAATACGTTTGTTTTTCCGTTTTTGTAGTCTTCAACAAGGTCGGGTCGTTCTGCAAAAAGATTGTCAATAAAGTTGTTAATTGCAGAAAGGTCTTCTTCCACAATAAAGTTATTTTCCTTTGCAATTGCCATAGGCTCGCCGCCGTCCTCAAACATAATGCGGATGATTGTTTTTGCATCGTTGCGGTTAACGGTGTTTTTGTCAGCCATTTCGCAAACCTTGGCAAAGTCCTTGGCAGAAACGGGAATCTCCTCGGTATCGGTTTCCTTTACACGGCGCATAACCTCGGTTAAGAACATATTTGCAACACTCTTGTATTCGGGGTAGATGGCAACAGTTTCGTCATAGAAATCCGAAATGTATTTTTCAAGGGTAATAACTCTTGCGTCCTCGTCGGTGAGCTTATATTCGTTTATATACTTGTTCACTCTTTCGTGAGGGAGCAGAGGAATTTCGTTTTTTGCTTTTTCGATATCCTCGTCGGTAAAGGTAACAGCCAGAATATCGGGCTCAGGAAAGTAGCGGTAATCGTTGGCATTTTCCTTACTTCTGAGAGAAGATGTAGTGCCGGTTGCATCGTCAAAACGTCTTGTTTCCTGAACAACCTTGCCGCCCTCGTCAAGAATTTGGGTTTGTCTTTCTATTTCGCACTCGATTGCTCTCTGGATTGAACGGAAGGAGTTAAGGTTCTTAATTTCCGCTCTGTCACCTAAAACTTGCGAGCCTGCAGGCTTTAATGAAACATTGACATCGGCACGGATTGAGCCTTCCTGCATTTTTGCATCGCAGACATTAAGGTATTTAAGGTAAAGAGCAATCTTTGAAACAAACTCGGCAGCCTCTTCGGCAGAGGTAATGTCAGGTTCAGAAACAATTTCGATAAGGGGCACACTGCATCGGTTGTAGTCTGCCCAGCTTTGTCCGTGATAATCGTCGTGAACAAGCTTGCCGGCATCTTCCTCAAGGTGAATTTGGTGAATTCTTACAACCGTTCCGGTTGATAGCTCAACCTTACCATTGATGCACAGCGGAAGGTCAAGCTGTGAAATCTGGTATGCTTTGGGAAGGTCGGGGTAGAAGTAGTTCTTTCTGTCAAATCGGGAGTAGCGGTTGATTTCGCAACCAAAGGCAAGACCTGCACGGATTGCATAGTTTACCGCCTCGTAATTGATTATGGGCAAAGCACCGGGCTGACCTGTACACACAGGACAGATGTGGGTGTTGGGGTCGCCACCAAAGGAGGCGTCGCAAGTGCAGAAAGCTTTTGTTTTTGTTGAAAGCTCGGCGTGAATTTCAAGGCCGATGACTGTATCGTATTTAGCACACATTAGTTTTTACCCCCCTTTATATTTGCTGTGGGATGCGAAAAGTTCTTTTCATAAGCATCTGCAAACTGAATAACTTTTGCATCGTCAAATCTCTTTGCCGAGATCGAAAAGCCGATAGGCATACCCTCGGAATTAACACCGCAGGGAACGGATATGGCAGGAATACCCGCAATGTTTGCCGTAACAGTACAAACATCGGCAAGGTACATCTTTACCGGGTCGTCAATGTTTGCATCAATGTTATATGCAACCGTTGGTGCGGTAGGTGTGAGCATTACATCACACTTCTTGAAAATTTCGTCGTGCTCAAGGCGGAACTGCTGACGAACAGCAAGTGCCTTTTTGTAATATGCATCATAATAACCGCTGGATAGCGCATAAGTGCCAAGAAGGATTCTTCTCTTAACCTCTGCTCCAAAGCCTTCGGCGCGGGTTTTCTTGATAAGCTGGTCATAGCTTTCGGGTGATTCTGTGCGATAGCCGTATTTCACACCGTCATAACGTGAAAGGTTGGAGCTTGCCTCGGCACAGGCAAGAAGGTAGTATGCCGAAACCGCATATTTAAGTGTGGGCATTGAAACCTCTATAAGCTCTGCGCCCATTTCTTCGTAAAACTTTGCAACCTTTAATACAGCATCCTTAACCTCGGCATCAATGCCTTCACCGTAGAACTCTTTGGGAATACCGATTTTAAGACCTTTAATATCCTTGCCTAAAGCAGAGTTAAAGTCAATATTGTGACGTCTCGTTGTTCTGTCGTGTACATCCTGACCTGCGATTGCGTTAAGAATAATTCCACAGTCCTCAGCAGAGTTTGCCATAGGACCAATCTGGTCAAGTGAGCTGCCAAAGGCAACAAGACCAAAACGTGAAACTGTGCCGTAGGTGGGCTTCATACCCGTAATTCCGCAAAATGCTGCAGGCTGACGTACCGAGCCGCCTGTATCGGAGCCAAGTGCCGCAGCACAAAGACCTGCTGCAACTGCAACTGCACTGCCCCCTGACGAACCACCGGGAACTCTTGCTGTATCAAAGGGATTCTTTGGCTTTGAAAGAGCAGAGGTCTGCGACGAGCCGCCCATAGCAAATTCGTCCATCGAGGTTTTACCTAATGTAACAATTCCCTGTGCATTCAGCTTTTCTATAACTGTTGCGTTATAGGGTGGAGCATATTCTGCAAGCATTTTTGATGAACAGGTTGTTTTTATGTCCTTGGTACAGATGTTGTCCTTTATTGCCAGGGGAATACCGGTAAGGGCAGATGCGTCACCTGCAGCAATCCTTTTATCAGCAATTTCTGCAGCAGCAAGGGCTTCGTCCTGACATACTGTGTTAAAGGCGCCAAGGTCTGTATTTTGATTTATTTTTTCAAGATAGCTTTTTGTCAGCTCAACTGATGATATTTCTTTTGAGTCAAGCTGTTTTCTGAGTTCTGTTAAAGTTGTCATATCGGCACCTCCTTAGTCTACAATCTTTGGAACAACAAACTGATTTGCAATAACTTCAGGCCCGTTCTTCACGATACCTTCCATATTGTCAAATGTTTCGATGTTGTCGCCACGCAGTTCACCAAAGGGAACAGCGTTTGTCATATCAATCGGGTTATATTCAAAATCCGAGTCACCGATGGTATCCATAAGATTTATGATATCGGTCATTTCCTTTTGATAGTTCTTCATTTCGTCTTCCGAAAGATGAAGCTTTGAAAGCTCACAAAGAAGCTTAAGGTTGTCCATTGATAACATATATTTCACATCCTTTTAAGTGGTAAAATTACACTACCCTATATTCTACCATTTTTGTACAGGTTTTGCAACATAAATTTTGAAAGATTTTTAATGTTGAAGAGTTAAAAATAATTGCGCTATATGTAAATTTGTGGTATAATAGTTTAAAGTGAATCGAAATTTTAATTGTGGGGAGATATTTATAATGTATAAAGAAATAAAACAACTAAAGACGGAAACAAAATTCAATAACGAAGGCAAGGAAAAAATGTTTAAAACCAACCTTGCAGATTTTGATGCATGGGACCCAAGGGTTAGACTTTATTCTTTGATACAGTTAAAGCCGGGCGAGGAAGTGGAATATCATATGCATGCCGGTGAGAGTGAAACTTTTTTCATTCTTTCAGGTCAGGGCGTCTATAATGATAACGGAAGCAAGGTTGATATTATTCCGGGAATGGTAACTTTAACACCATCAGGTCAAGGTCACGCTATTAAAAATACCGGTGATGAAATGCTGGTTTTTATTGCTCTTATTGTAGTTGAATAGGGGTTTTATGGATCATTATTAAAATAGTTTTGCTTACAATTAAACAATAAAGTTATAAAATATAATATAAGGGGATGTCAGGATAATATTATGAAAATAAATTTACAAAAAAGTTTCTTTACAGAAGTGGCAAAAGATTTCATTACATACGGAAAATTTATTATTAAAGCATTCAAGTATAGTTCAGGCGTTGAGGCGTTGGAGATTGAAAATGAAAAATGCTCCTTTATATTCACCCCATTCAAAGGCCAGCAGATATGGCATTTTAAGGTTGATGGAAAAGAAATCTCAATGCAGACAACGGTAAAAGAACCCCAAAATACTATGACATATCTCGAAAATTACGGTGGATTTCTTTATCATTGCGGTGTTATTTCTTTTGGAGCACCTGATGCTACACATCCTCATCACGGCGAAATTCCAAATGCGGAGTACGACAGTGCTTATATTGTTTGCGATGAAGATGAAAATGGCAGATATATATGTCTTGGCGGAGAACTTAACCACGATACTGCTTTTATACGAAAATACAGGTTTTCTCCCGAAATTAAAATATATGAAGACAGTAGCTTGTTCAGGATAAACGTTAAGCTGGAAAACCTTCGTGCGTATCCTATGGAATATATGTATCTTTGTCATATAAATTTCAGACCCATTGATGGTGCAAAGCTTATATATAGCGCAAAGCAGGATCTTGAACATATCAAGATATACAAAACAGAAGGTTCTAAAGAACTTAATGATTATTTTGATAAATTAGAAAAAGATATTTCCATTATGAACGATGTTGATAGACAAGGTCAGTGCTATGACCCTGAGATTTGTTTTGGTATTAAGTATGAAACTGACGAAAATGGCAGGGCATATACAATGCAATATACAGATGAGGGCGCATGCTATGTATCTCACCCAGCAGACATCCTTAATAATGGTGTCCGCTGGATTTCGCGAACAAATAATGAGGATTCAATGGGAATGGTTCTTCCTGCAACGGCAGAGCATATTGGATACGAAAATGCCAAAAATAATAATCAGTTAAAAGTACTTGAGGCAAACGAAACCTTGGAGTTTTACATTGAGGCAGGATATATAAACAAAACTGATGCCGATGTTGTCAAATCGAAAATCGATTTAATAAATTGCTGACATCTTGATTGTCAAATGGTATTTGTGGATGAATTTTTAACCGGCAGTGTGAGAAATTTACATAGACCATATGTTCGATAGGTCAAGAGTTGTTGCAGGAAAATTTTTTTAGTCTCTATTATTTACTGTTTGCCCGACTTGACACGAGCCTGGCAGAAGTTTTACCATATTATAAAGGAGATAGAAATAATGCAAAAAGAATCCGTTTTTCAGATATTGAAATTTACATTATTTTCGGCATCTGCAGGGATAATACAGGTTGTTGCGTTTGCTGTATTCAACGAGCTTTGTCGCTGGATGTACTGGCCTGCTTATCTTACAGCCCTTGTTTTATCTATAATCTGGAGTTTTACATTTAACCGCAGATACACATTTAAGTCTGCTGCAAATGTTCCTGTTGCTATGCTTAAGCTGTTTGGGTTTTATGCCGTCTTTACACCGCTTTCCACATGGCTTGGTCACGTTGCAGAAGCAAGCGGTATCAACGACTACATAGTTTTGATAGTGACAATGCTTTCGAATTTTGTTCTTGAATTTCTGTTTTCTAAGTTTTTTATATACAGAAATCAGGAAAATACCCGAGCAGAAAAATAGTTCAGGCTTAATATGTCTCAGTTTAATATGCTAAATTGACAGGTTTGTTTGAGTTTTGAGGTGATAGTATGGATTTTATTGTAAAAAGCTTTTCGGAGCTTACTTTGGTGGAGCTATATGAAATTATAAAGTCCAGATCAGAGATTTTTTTGCTGGAACAAAACATTGTTTGTCAGGATCTTGATGATGTTGATTACAACAGTATACATTGTTTTTTCTTTGACGGCAAAAGGGTAACTGCGTATTTGAGAGCATTTGCTCTGGACAAAGATACAGTAACAATAGGCAGGGTGCTGACTTTGGAGCATAGAAAAGGTCTTGGAAGTGAGCTTATGAAAAGAAGCATGGAGGAAATACAAAAGCGTTTTCAGTGCAAAAAAATAAGCCTTCATGCACAAAAACAGGCGGTAGAATTTTATAGGAAATTGGGTTTTCACATAACATCTGATGAATTTTTAGAAGAAGGTGTAATCCACGTTACTATGGAAATAGAAATATAATTATTATAAAGCCTCCGGGGCGAAAACTCCGGAGGCTTAAATTTTTTAGAAATCTTTTTTGTATATGGTGTCCTACATTTGCTCAAGGAATTTATACTGTGCCATATAAAGGTCGTAGTATTTGCCCTGTTTCTGAATCAGTTCATCGTGAGGGCCGCACTCTGCAATGCCTTTATTTGCTATATACATAATTCGTGAACTGTTTTTAATGGTAGAAAGCCGGTGAGCGATAATAAATGATGTTCTGCCCTCTAAAAGTCTTTCAAGACCTTTTTGCAGGGTTATTTCGGTTTCGGTGTCTATGCTGGAGGTTGCCTCGTCAAGAATAAGAATTGCAGGGTCGGCAAGGAGTGCTCTTGCAAATGCGATAAGCTGTTTCTGACCTGCCGAGAGGGAGGAACCGCCTTCGGTAACCAAAGTGTCATAACCGTCGGGGAACTGCATTATAAAATCGTGGGCACAAACTGCCTTTGCGGCCTCGATAACCTCGTCATCGGTGGCATCAAGCTTTGAATAACGGATGTTATCCTTGATGCTGCCCGAGAAGAGAAAGCTGTCTTGAAGCATAATACCCATCTGACTTCTTAAAGATTTCAGGGTGGCGTGCTTTATGTCATTGCCGTCAATGGTGATGTTGCCGCCGTTTAAATCATAGAACCTTGACAAAAGGTTGATAACGGTTGATTTGCCCGCGCCGGTGGGGCCAACAAGGGCAATGGTTTCGCCTGCCTTTACATCAAAACTTACGTGCTCTAAAATGTTTGGAGTGTTTTCTTCATAAGCAAATGTTACGTCATTAAAGCTTACATTGCCTTCAATCTTTGGCAAGGGAGTTGCATCGGGCAAGTCTTCAATTACAAGAGGCTCGTCCATCATCTGGAAAATTCTTTCGATGTATGCACCACAGTTTATAATTTCGTTGTAGTAGTTGGTGAGCACTGTAACAGGCTCCCAGAATCTTGATACATATGATGCAAAGGCGATAAGCATGCCAACTTCAATAACACCGTTTGAAATTCTGCCAACACCGATGAAGTATACAAGAGCAAGAGTTACGTTTGAAAGTATTGATACAACCCTTCCTGTTGCCGCACCGATAGCGGTGGATTTCATCCAGTATTTTTTGGATTCGCCGCAAAGTCCGTCAAATATTTCGCAGTTCTTTTCTTCACGGGCAAAGGATTGGGTTATCTTCATACCCGAAATGCTTTCCTGTATGTAGGCGTTAAGGTTACTTTGCTTGGCTGAATATCTTTGCCATGCTTTGCGGTGCCTTGTTTTTATGATAACAAGAACAATTGTAAAGATGGGCATTCCCGCAAGACAAATAAGTGTGAAATTCAAGTCCATTGTTATCATAAAGCCCACAATAACAAACATCTTGAATATATTTGTCAGCATATCAAATATGCCGTTTGCCAAAAGATTTGAAATGGCGTTTACATAATTTACAACTCTGACAAGAATCTTTCCGTGAGGTCTTGAATCAAAGAAGCTGAAGGGCAGATGCTGCATATGTCTGAAAAGGTCTGACCTTACTTCTTTGATAATATTCATTGCCATGCCGTTGTTGATTTTAACGCGCCATTTTACATTGACCATTACAACAAGGTAAGACACCAGAAGTACACACGAGAGAATGATAAGTGTTTTATAATCATTCTGCGGCAGACATTTATCCAGAACTATACTCATAAAATACGGAGGTAAAAGTTCCAGAAACGAGGTAAGGAACATTGAAAGCAAAACGATTATTATTTTCCCGATATGGGGCAGAACATACTTTTTAAGCATCGAAAAGTACGAAAAATTAAATTTTACATTCATTTCTTCGTCTTTGTCGTATCTATTTACTGCCATTTTGCTCACCTACCTTTCGGAAATTTCCTACATTTGCAGGGTGATTGATGTGATATTTCGGAGCATTGTTAAAGTCGCCGAACTGATGGTCAAAAACGCCCTTGTAGTAGCCGTTAAGATTAAGCAGGGTTTCGTGATTTCCCCATTCGATAAGGTTGCCGTGGTTAAGCACCAGTATAAGGTCGGCATTGCGCACCGATGAAATACGGTGGGCAATAATAATTTTTGTTCGTTTTGTTTCCTTCAGGTTTTCCTGAATAAAATACTCGGTTTCCATATCCAGAGCCGATGTTGTATCGTCAAGGATAAGGATAGCAGGATTTTTAAGCAGAGCTCTTGCAAGAGAAATTCTTTGTTTTTGTCCGCCCGAAAGACCAACGCCCCTTTCGCCAACCATTGTGTCATAGCCGTCTTCGGTTTTCATAATAAAGTCATGAGCATCGGCAAGCTTTGCCACCCGTATAACATCATCAAGTGTTGCATTGGGCGAGCCGTAGGCAATGTTATTCTGTATTGTGTCCGAAAAGAGAAACACATCCTGCATAGCACTGGCAATATTCTGGTGCAGGGTTCTGAGGTCAATGTTCTTGATGTTTATATCGTCAATATAAATGGTGCCGTAGGTGGGGTCGTAGAAACGGGAAAGTAAGTTAATTAGTGTTGTTTTACCCGAACCTGTTGGGCCCACAATAGCAATCGTATCACCGGGATTTGCGGTAAAGTTGATGTATTTTAATACGCGTTCGCCCTCATAAGAAAAAGTAACATTTTTAAACTGGATTTTTCCCGAGAGACCTGTATCACGCTTTTTAACTTCACGATTTGTGATTTTGCTCTGTTCGTTTTCAAGCTGACGTATTTTAAGTGAACTTGCATTAAAATGCTGAAACTGGTTTATAAAGTTGCCTATGCTTGACATTGGCGAGGTTATGCACCACAAACAGCCGTTGAATATGGTAAATTCACCAACGGTAATGGATTTGTTAAGCACAAGTATACCGCCAACAAGAATGAAGATTACAAAGGTAAGGTTTACAAAAAACAGCATTGTGGGAGCGTATTTTCCCCATGTCACCACATGCCCCATAAAAGCGTCTTGGTATTCGGTGTTTTTTTCTTCAAACTTTTTGATTTCGTATTCTTCCCTTGCATATGCCTTTACAACTCTGTTGCCGGAGATGTTTTCGGCAACAACTGTGTTAAGGTGAGAGTTGCTCTCACGCATTTTCAAAAAGTCAAGCTTTATGTACTTTGTCAGAAAGTATGCGAAAATTGCAATAAAGGGTGCCGACGATATAAGCAAAAGTGTAAGAAGCACACTTGTTGAAAGCATAATCGAAAGACCTATTGTGATAAAAAACAACTGGTCAATAAGGCTGGGCATGGTGCCTGCCAGCAGAACTCTTATAGCATCGGTATCCATAGTGAGTCTGCTCATTATATCGCCTTTTCGAGTTCTGTCAAAATAAGAGCAGTCAAGCTCCTGAAGTTTTTTGTACAGACTGTTTCTTATTGCTTTGATAACACCCTGTGAACAGTTTTCAAGAATTAAATGTCTTAAGTATATCACCAGTTCTTTTCCAACGGTAAAACCAATCAGACACATACAGTAAAAAAATAAGAGACCGGTATTGCCCCCGATAATTACATCATCGACAATTCGTCCCAACACAATGGGCAACACAAATGCACACACAATAACCAATGCCGTGAGCAAAAGTATAGCCAATATAGATATTTTATATTTTTTTACATATCCCCATAACCACTTTAAAGAGTCCATAATATGTACCCCCAACCTTACTTTGAATATGTTTATCTTTACCTAGACAGTATAGTATCTTTATTACAAATAAACAAGTCTTTTTCAAAAAAATAATTCACAAATTTAACGTGTTTATATGAGTATTTTGTACAATTGCCACAAAACTGGACAAATGGATATATTCGTGATATAATAAACTAAAATATAACACAGATAGTGTTTATAACGGAAAGAGGAGAGCTTAAACGTGAAAATGCGATTAAAAGACGGAAAGGTAAAGGTTTTAACCCTGAGCTATGATGACGGTGTTGTTCAGGATATAAGACTTATCGGAATTTTGGACAAGCACGGTATTAAGGGAACATTCAATATTAATTCGGGCTCGTATCTTCCTGAGGATGCAGTTCGTGAAAAGTATTACGGCAGAATGAAGCTTTCTGAGGCACAGAAACTTTATATAGGGTCGGGTCACGAGGTGGCTGTTCACGCATATTCGCATCCGTTTTTGGAAAAACTTGACACCGCCGAAATTATATACGAAATAACCGAAGACAGAAGAGCCATAGAGAGAGATTACGGAACAATAACAAGAGGTATGGCATATCCCTTTGGTACATACAGCGACAAGGTTGTGGATATTCTTGAAAGATGTCATATTGCCTATGCAAGAACTGTTAAATCCACATACGGTTTTGGATTCCCCGAAAACTGGCTGACTCTGCACCCCACCTGTCACCACAATGACGAAAGGCTTGAAGAACTTATAACAAAATTTGTTGAAACAACCAACAAGTATAATAATCCCGAAATGTTTTATCTTTGGGGACACAGTTATGAATTTGATAACAACGACAACTGGGATGTTATTGAAAGGTTTGCTGAAATTGCCGGTGGTCACGACCATATATGGTATGCAACCAATATTGAGATTTATGATTATGTCAAGGCTTATGAAAGACTTCAGACAAGTTACGACAAAAAAATTGTACACAACCCCACAAACATTGACGTATGGTTTGATGTTAAAGGCGAGGTATATTGTGTAAAAGCAGGAGAGACTGTGAAGTTATAGTTGTTAAAAACAAAGGGAGAAGTGTTTTTATGATTATAAAAAATTGCAATATTATTGACTGTACAGGACGTATGCCCTATGTTTCCGATGTGGAGGTTCAGAATGGTATTATCACCAAAATAGAGCCTGATATTCAGGGCCAGGACACAATAATCGACGGCAAGGGTAAATATCTTATTCCGGGACTGATAAATCTGCATGTACATATCAACAGACGAAATGTTTCAAGAACCCAAAATTCATTCCGCCAGGGTGCGCCCGCAATTGAAAACGGCTCGGATTTTCACAGAATTTTATATGCGGCACGCAATGCGTGGTATGAACTGTCACAGGGCGTTACTACATTAAGGGACTTATGCTCGGTGGGCAGAACTGCATCTGCTTTAAAGGATGCAATCGAACAAAAAATTATCCGTGGTCCAAGAATGTATGTTTGCGGTATGGGCATTGCCGCAACGGGCGGACACGAAACTCACCGCTATAAAGGTGCGGTAGAGGTTGACGGATGTGACGAAGTTGTTAAAGCGGTGAGAAATGAGATAAAACACAACGCCGACTTTATAAAGGTTATGGCAAGCGGCGGTATAGGAGGTATGCCGGAGCACGAACATCCTGCCTGGTCAGAACTTAATGTTGATGAAATAAGAGCAGCCTGTGAAGCGGCGCACAGCCATAATAAAAAGGTGACAGTACACGCAATGGGCGAGCTTCCTGTTATGAATTCGCTGGTGGCAGGGGTTGACGGCATTGAGCACGGTGCCAAGCTTACCAGCGAGGCTCTTGATATAATGAAGGAGCGGGGGGTGTATTATGTTCCCACGGCCAGCGGAATAGGAGCTGTTGCTGAAAAGGAGAGAAAAAACGGAAACACCAACCTTGCTGACATTATTGACGAAGAGGTTGTATTCCCTCAGCTTGAAAGCATCAAAAAAGCTCATAAAAAAGGAATCTTAATCGGTGCCGGAACAGACACTCTGGGCGATTTGTGCGACGAATTGCTGATTCTTGAAAAGGCAGGGCTTTCAAGATACGAAGCATTGCAATGTGCTACCCATAATGCATCCAAGATTGTTGAAAATGATATGATTGGCACAATTGAATGTGGTAAGACGGCTGATTTGGTGTTGCTTGATGGTTCTCCGCTTGAAGATTTGAAAAATATCCGCAAGGTGAATACAGTTGTATTTGCAGGCGAGGTTGTAAACGAAAAGTGGATGTGCAATTTACAGTAGATTTTTTTGGTGTTCAATAAAACATAACAAACAGTGATTTTTGTACAGTTTATC
>JAZNVB010000103.1:0-4097 GCA_045592585.1 Clostridia bacterium | reverse complement strand
GATCGTGGCAAACGGCACAAAGTATTATATCGAAGTTGCAAATATGCCCACAACAGACGATGCTATGGAATATCTTAAGGAAGCAAAGGCTATTATCGGTCCTTCAAAGGCTGTTAATGCCGGCGGTGTTGCTGTTTCATCACTTGAAATGGCTCAGAACTCAATGAGATATAACTGGACAGCGGAAGAGGTTGACGAAAAGCTTAAGGGCATTATGGTTAACATTCACAAGGTTTCAATGGAAGCTGCTGAAGAATACGGTCTTGGCTATGACCTTGTTGCAGGTGCAAACATTGCAGGCTTTATGAAGGTTGCTGATGCTATGCTTGCTCAGGGTATTTATTAAAAATAGTAGTTTTATCGGGTGCGGACGAAAGTTCGCACCTTTTTTTACCTTATTTTGTTTTTAAACACAATATAATGTGTTTTGAAGTATACAAAATCCACAAATAATAGCAAATTTTGTTATATAAACTGCCAAAATGATGAAAATTTTGTAAATATCTTGAAAAGTTGAAAAAAATATTATAAAATATACATATCAAATTTTTTAGTGAGGAGTGAAATCTCATGAACACATTGGAAAAGCTTTTTAAGCTTAAAGAAAAAGGTACAAATGTCAGGACCGAGATTATCGCAGGTATAACAACATTCCTTGCAATGTCTTATATCCTTGCCGTAAACCCCGGATATCTTGGCAGCATTCCCGGTGCAACGCCTGCAGGAGTTTTTATGGCAACAGCTATTTCTGCTGCAATTGCTACCCTTTGTATGGCATTCTTTGCCAACTATCCTGTAGCTTTGGCTTCAGGTATGGGTCTTAATGCATTCTTTGCATTTACAGTTTGCGGTGCTATGGGTTATTCTTACGAGGTTGCTCTTACGGCAATCCTGATTGAAGGTATTATTTTTATGCTTCTTTCAGTTTTCAAGTTCCGTGAAGCACTTGTTAACAAAATTCCTGCAAACCTTAAATTTGGTATTACAGCAGGTATCGGTTTGTTTATCACAATAATTGCTTTACTTAATGCAAAAATTGTTGTTGCTGATCCTGCAACAACTGTTGCTATGGGTAACTTGGCAGCTCCCGGTGTTGCACTTGCAATAATTGGTCTGCTTGTTATCGGTGTTTTGCAGCACTTCAAGGTTCCCGGTGGTATTCTTCTTGGTATAATTATTACATGGGTTCTTGGTATCGTTGCTGAACTTATCGGCTGGTATGTTCCTGACCCTGCAAACGGTGTATATTCCGTAATCCCCAATCTGTCATGGGATGCAATAAAGGCAAACTTTGCTGCACCTGCAATGTTCAAGTTTGATTTCAAATTTATTGTTGACAACTTTGCAGGATTTGTACTTGTAGTATTCACATTCCTTTACACAGATATCTTTGATACTGTTGGCACACTTATCGGTGTTGCAGAAAAAGGCGACCTCCTTGACGAGGAAGGCAGACTTCCCAAGGCTGGCGGTGCTTTGATGGCAGATGCTGTTGGTACAGTTGTTGGTGCATGTCTTGGTACATCTACAGTTACAAGCTATGTAGAATCAAGTGCCGGCGTTGCAGCAGGCGGAAAAACAGGTTTGACTGCAGTTACAACTGCTGTTATGTTTATTATTGCAATTGTATTTGCACCTATTTTCCTTGCAATCCCCGGTTTTGCAACAACACCTGCTATGCTGTATGTTGGTCTTTTGATGCTTTCATCAATTAAGAAGGTTGATTTTGCAGGCGACGCTGCTGACGTAATCGGTGCATTCCTTGCAATCATTATGATGCCCTTTACATATTCAATTGCAAACGGCATTATGTTTGGTATGATGGCATGGGTTATCCTTAAGCTTGTTACAGGCAAGGCAAAGGATATCAGCGGTGTTATGTGGGTTTCTGTTGCTTTGTTTGCAATTTATATTGTACTCAAGGTTATGGGTCTTGCATAAAATTTTAAAATGAAGACAAGACATCCCTCGTCTTCAAGACGGGGGATGTTCTATGTTTAACAGGAATTGTATAATTTCAAAGGAGTAGTGACCTGAATGGAAAAATTTTATAAAATGAAAATTGCAGGAGTGGAACGCGAGCTTCCTCTGTGCAAGGTGTCGGACGATTTTTATATTGCTGCGTTTATTATGTTCGGTGATGTGGAGATTACGGTAAACAGTGCCCGTGAACTGCTGAAAAAGGCACCGGAATGTGATGTTATGATTACTGCTGAGTCAAAGGGTATTCCCCTGCTTTATGAGATGGCGCGTCAGGCGGGTCACAACTATTACATTGTTGCACGCAAGGGTCCCAAGCTTTACATGAAGGACGTAATCACTACCGAGGTTGATTCTATCACCACCGCACACAAACAAACACTTTGCATCGGCGCCGAAGAGGCAGAGGCTATGAAGGGCAAGCGTGTTCTGATTGTTGATGATGTTATCAGCACAGGTGAATCCTTAGCCGCACTTGAAACACTTATTAACCAGGTTGGTGGAAATGTTGTAGGCAGAATGGCAGTTCTTGCCGAAGGCGACGCAATTGGTCGTGAAGACATTACTTATCTTGAACCGCTTCCTGTTTTCCACGCAGACGGTACTATTATTAAATAATATATAAAAGAAAAAGAACCTTGGAAAACCAAGGTTCTTTTGGTATTATAGGCTCTGTTTTAAAACGCCCAACAAAATCATTATATCATATTATATGGTGGGTTGTAAAGAAAAATTTGATTGACTTTTGTAATTTCTGCTATTTAAACAAAAAAACCGTTTTCACTTTTCATAAATTGTCAATTGAAATGGAGATTGAAATATGGTAGACTTAAATCAAGGAAAGGAAGGTACAGTCCAATGAAAAAGTAAAAGTGCAAGACTTTAAAATGAAGGAAATTGATTTAAACAGGAAGGAAAAAAGAGATAAAAACACGACGGTGTATAAACATATCATATGGATTGATAAGGAAAAGTTGATATATATAAGTTTAAATCAGAATTCTTTGTTTGAAAAGTCGATGACTCGTTCGCTGCAGCAAAGGTACATCTTAAACATCAGGTTGTTCTCATTAGAGAAAAAAGTAGGTTAAGGAGTGTTTAAAAAGAGTTCGGGAGATGTAGTGAACAGATAAGGAAAGAGAGGTACACAAAATGATGTTAGATACAAAGAGTGAACAGAAGTGACCCTTGGTTGCAGAAAAGGATGCAGTCAAGGGTCATTTCTTTTTTGTATAAAAATTTACAGATACGGAAACCATAAACAAAAAAGAAAAATGAGGTAAAACTATGTTTAAACACGAAAAACTTTTATTCCACCCCGTATCTGTTGAAAAACCCAATCCCCAGTATGCGGCACTTCTTCAGGAGCAGCTTGGCGGTGCAAACGGAGAGCTTAAAGCCGCAATGCAGTATATGTCACAAAGCTTCAGGATTAAGGACCCCGAAATCAAGGATTTGTTTCTGGATATTGCAGCAGAAGAGCTTGGACATATGGAAATGATTGCACAGACGATTAACCTTCTTAACGGTCATGATGTGGATGCCGGGGCGGTTCCTGCAGGTGAGGTACAGACACATGTTCTTCTGGGACTAAATCCCGGTCTTATAAATGCATCAGGGTACTCATGGACAAGTGATTATGTAAGTGTTACCGGTGACTTGTGTGCGGATTTGCTGTCAAATATCGCATCGGAGCAACGTGCAAAGGTTGTGTATGAATACCTTTACCGACAGATTGATGATAAACAGGTAAAAGAAACAATAGATTTCCTGCTTAACAGAGAGGAAGCACACAATGCAATGTTCCGTGAGGCTTTTAATAAAGTTCAGAATACGGGCTCTAACCGTGATTTCGGAACAACCAAAGCTGCCAGAATGTATTTCGGTATGTCAGAGCCATCACCGGGCGGTGAAAAGGTTGACGAAAAAGAAGTAAGCAAACCGTCATTTAATCAATAAAGAAGGATGTAAACAGGGTGTACCGATTTGGTACACCCTGTAGCTGTTTATTTGGTTTTTACTGCGATTTCGCTATTTGTTTCATCAACAATGACTGTATCTCCTGCAGAGATTTCGTTTCCGATAAACATATGAGCAAGCTTATCCTCGATATGTCT
>JAZNVB010000102.1:0-4150 GCA_045592585.1 Clostridia bacterium | reverse complement strand
ATCTCTACATCGATAGATGAAAGGTTATGATTAAAATGAGTATTAAAATCGGTATTTACGGATACGGAAATTTAGGAAGAGGAGTCGAGAGTGCTATCAGGCAGAACCCTGATATGGAGCTTGTGGCAGTATTTACAAGACGTGACCCCAAAACTCTTAAAATCAATACAGAGGGTGTTGCTGTTTACAATGCGGACGAGCTGAAAACTATGACAGATAAGATTGATGTTCTTATATTGTGTGGTGGCAGTGCCACAGACCTTCCTGTTCAGACCCCTGAGATGGCGAAGCTTTACAATGTGGTTGACAGCTTTGACACTCACGCAAAAATCCCCGAACATTTTGCAAATGTGGATAAAGCGGCAAAGCAATCGGGCAAGGTTGCAATTATCTCGGTTGGTTGGGACCCAGGTATGTTCTCTCTTAACAGAATGTATGCAGGGGCAGTCCTTCCCGATGGCAAGGATTATACCTTCTGGGGCAAGGGCGTAAGCCAGGGGCACTCGGATGCAATCCGCCGTATCGAAGGTGTTGCTGATGCAAAGCAGTATACCATTCCCGTTGACGAGGCTCTTGCGGCTGTTCGCAGCGGTTCAAATCCTGAACTTACAACACGCCAGAAGCATTTGAGAGAGTGTTTTGTTGTTGCAGAGGAAGGTGCAGACAAGGCGAAAATTGAGAATGAAATAAAGACAATGCCAAACTATTTTGCCGACTATGACACTATTGTTCATTTTATTTCTCAGGAGGAGCTTGACCGTGACCATAGCGGAATTCCCCATGGCGGCTTTGTTATCCGCAGCGGCAGAACGGGCTTAAACCTTGAACATCAGCACATAATCGAGTATAGCTTAAAGCTTGATTCCAACCCGGAATTTACCGCATCGGTAATTGTTGCATATGCAAGGGCGGCATACAGGCTGAATAAAATGGGTGACTGCGGCTGTAAGACTGTTCTTGATATTGCACCCTCAATGCTCAGCGCAAAAGACCCTGCAGACCTTCGGAAAGAACTTTTGTAATAAATGTAAAAAGTCAAAATAGTTTGTTGCTATCTTGGCTTTTTTTGTAAAAATTTTAATCTAATGCAACTTTTTGGCAATCTCAATGGTATTATTATAAAGAAGGGGTGGTTTAAATGAAAAAACTAATTAGTATGATATTGGTGCTTGCTATGCTTTTGTCAGGAATCACTGTGTTTGCTGACAGTACAGTATCACAGGAGATGCAGGATGTACTCATAAAGGTTAAACAAAAAATTGATATTCCAAAAGAATATACCGAGTTTACTCCGTATACATCAAAGCAAAACAATGAAACAAATTATTCCTTTTTGTGGCAGATGGCGGAGGGTAATGCACATATTGAGGTTTCTGCCGATAGTGAAGGAAGGATTTCGTATTATTATTCCTACGATAACTCTTTGAAATCGGATAAAAAGTTAACCGTATTATCAAAGTATGAAATAATTGAATTTGCAGAAGGTTTTCTTAAAAAGACCATGCCCGAAGCATTTGCAGATGAAAATGACAAGCTTGTTTACGATGAGGCATCGTGGTCAGTAAATAATTTATCATATCAACTGACATTCAGACGTTTTTGTAATGGTATTGAGGTAAAGGACAACAATGCAAGCGTAAACCTCCGCATTTATGACGATAAGCCATATGTAAGGAACGCCCACATCAATTTTAATTATGATGCAGAGTTCGGTGATTCTTTGGTTATGATTGATGATTATGAGGCTGAATATAAAGAAGCATTTCCTATTGAATTGGTTTATAAGGATGAATATTGGGGTTACAACACAAAGGCAGGTGTTGACAAGGATAAAGTAGTTCTTGTATATCGTTTTAAAGATAATGAGGCAGGTTATATTTCAGCCCAAAGCGGCGAAATTGTCACCGAAGATATAAAAAATGAGATTTATTATGATAGTGCCAACGGTATGTTGGCAGAGGATTCGCTGGCAACTTCAAGAAAAGAAATGCTCACCGAGCAGGAAATCCGCGAGCTTGATATGATAGAAGGTGTGGTTTCCAGAGCTGATGTTGAAACCATTCTAAAAAAACTGCCATATATAAATTTTGACAGCACATTGGAATTTGAATATTACAATATAAATAAAAATGATGAAAAATATTTTGTATCACTCAGCTACAGAAACAAAGATAACAGATATTTGTCGGTGACAGCCGATGGTGCAACCGGAGAAATTCTCAGTATTTATAACAGAACATATTATCCAAATCGTAAAGATGCTGAACTTACCGAAGCCCAAAAGCTGGATGCCAACAAAAAGATTGATGAATTTTTAAAAGCAGCAGCAGGTGAAAAACTAAATGAGTTTGACAAGAAGGAAGAAAACGCATTAAAAACAAGTGTTTCCCGGAATTATGACAGAAGTGTTAATGGAATAAGATACATCAACGACGGCATTTCTGTGGAATTTGATAAGGATGCAAATCAAATAACAAGCTACAGACTTGACTATGAGGAAAAGGATTTCGTGGATGCTGAAAAGGTTATTGACAGCACCGTGGCATATGACAAGATGCTGAACAATGCACCTCTTAAAAGAATTTACATAGTGACAGACGGGGTGTATAATGTATGCTATACAGTATCGGATATAATAATGCTTGATGCCATTACCGGTGAAAAGTATCTCGAAAGAGGGACCGAAGAGCTTGAGGAATTCAAATATTCTGACCTTGAAGGCCATTGGGCAAAGGAAATGATAAACAAACTGGCGGAAATTCAGATTGGCTTTGAGAGTGAAAAATTTAATCCAGACGAAGCGATCACACAATATGATTTGCTAAGGTTGTTTGGTGCAGGAACAAGATATAAAAGTTATCTCAACACAGACCAAGAAACTCTTTATCAGGATTTGATTGATGAAGGTATTCTGACCGGGGAAGAAAAAGTCCCTGATGCAACAGTGACCCGTGAAAGTGCCTGTGTCTATATGATAAGATTTGGCGGAATGGAAGAGGTTGCAAAGTTAAGCGACATTTTCAGGGTTGAATATGCCGATAAAAACCTTATATCTGACGGAAAAATCGGTTATCCTGCGATTCTTACCGGAATGGGTGTGATTTGCGGTGACGGAGGAAGATTAAGACCTCAGGATGCAATCACCCGTGCAGAAGCTGTGGTTATGTTATACAATTATATGATAAAATAAATATACAAAAAAGGAGATGCAAAACGCATCTCCTTAAACTTTGCCGTAAATACGAAATTAGTTGTTTGCCTTAGCTTTTGCCTTAGCGTTAACAGCTGAATCCTTCCATGTAGCCCAAACTGTACCTGCAATGCAGATTGATGAATAAGTGCCGATTAAAATACCGATGATGATAGGAAGAGCAAATTCCTTGATGGAAGTAACGCCCAGAATAAATACCATACCGATTGTAAGAAGGGTTGTAATTGTTGTATTGATTGAACGGCGCATAGTCTGATTTATGCTTGTGTTTGCAATTTCAGAATATGTCTGTTTCTTTGCGTGGCGTGTATTTTCACGAATTCTGTCAAAGATAACGATTGTCGCATTGATTGAATAACCAAGAACAGTAAGTACTGCTGCGATAAAGTTTGTATCAATTGCAATTCTGCAAATTGAATAGATACCGCAAAGAATCAATACGTCGTGGACAAGTGCAATAACCGCACATACACCTGAAACAAATTCAAATCTGAAGGTTACATAGATAAGAATTGCCAGAGCTGCAAAAATTGACATCCATACAGCACTTCTTGCAAGCTCTTTACCGGTTGAAGGTGAAACAACATCCTGGTTTTTAACCTCGATTTCGCCGTATTTTTCGGTGAGCTTCGCTTTGATTGCATCAATCTTTTCATTACTGAAGGCAGTTCTTTCGTCGTCTGTTTTAAGAGCATTGTCAAAACCAAATTTAATGATAGCCTCGTTATTCTCGGATTTCTGAACTGAAGACGCTTCTTTGTTTACACCAAGAGCTTCGGATACCAATGCCTCAACGTCTTTAACTTCGAAGTCAGTACCAAGACCAAATGTACCGGCCATACCACCGGCAAAGTCTGTATCAAGGTTAAAACCTACAAAAATAAGACTTACAATACTGATAATTACTAAAATAGCAGGGATAGTTAAATAGATTTTTTT
>JAZNVB010000101.1:0-19546 GCA_045592585.1 Clostridia bacterium | reverse complement strand
AATACGCAATTTCCTATTATATAAAAAAGGAGTTGGTGAAAACCAACTCCTTTTTATTTCATATTTCAATTCACTTTATTCGCCATTCTTTTTCCCTTTGGGACAAACCTTCATACAAATACCGCAAACAGCGCCTCTGCCAATATGCTGAAAGGCCTTTTTCATATAATCGCTGCAGGCCTTAGCATCAATAATAACATCACGGTCATCCCCCGGTCTCCATTCCTCGCCCCTGATAGCCATTGCCGGGCAGCTTTCAGCACAAAGCCGACAATCGCCACAAATCGACTTTGGTGCTGCATTCACCACATCAAAAGGACAATCGGTAAGAATTGTGCCCAGGCGAACTCTTGGCCCAAACTTTTCGGACAAAAACAAACCGCTTTTACCTACCGAACCAAGTCCCGAAAGGACTGCGGCATATTTATGAGAAAAAATTCCCTGCAAGCCTTCTACTGACTGTGATGCAGGTATTGCGGCATAATTAAATCCTTCGTTTGCCAACATCAACCCAATCTTGAGTGAGGTATTATCAATAAAGGTGTTTACCGTTCTGTAATGATGAAAATATGTATGAGTTGGTTTATCGATAATGCCGTCAACCACCGCACCCGAAAGTGGCACGGCATATGATACGGCAAAGCCCAGCCCGAATGGATTTTCGTCAGGATTAAGAATACAAAAGCCAACCTGATGTATTCCGTTATTATTTAAAAACTCTGTTATCTTATCTTTCATTTTCAAAACTCCGGATTTAAAACTTTTTTTAGATATTCAAGGGTAGGAAAGTTTTTGTCAAGCTGCAAGTGTATGTATCTCTCTCCTAAAAGCCCCAGATATTCAATCGTCCTTTCGTTGGCATCGAATGAGAATATTCGCTTACTCTCTGCCTCGCATATATATTTTAAAATTTGTCGCATTCCTTTTGTCAGCCTTGCGCAACCGGATTTTTCGGCAGCACACTTGGTGCAAAAAATTCTGCCTTCTGAAAGGGATAGATGCATCTCATCTTCTGTTTCACTGCAGTCACAGCACTCGTCAAGCTGAGGCTCATATCCGGAAGTTGCCGCCATACGCCACTGAAAAACCGTTTTTATCTTTTCCATCGGGCACAAATCCCTCTCCAGCGCAAACAAAGAATTTAAAAAAAGTCTTAAAACCTCTTCGTCGGGAGTATCTTCGCCTACTGCAGTATTTACAATTTCGGCAAAGTATGATGCATATGCCAATTTTTCAAGAGAAAGCCGTATATTTGGAAAGGCCTCTAAAACTGTAACCTCATTAAGCTTGTATAGACCGGTTTTGCTTTTTGCCTCATATACCACTATTTCACTGTACGCAAAAAGCTGAAGCCCCATACGCATATGTGATCTGGAGCTTCTTACATTGTTTGCGATGGCCGAAATCCTTCCAAAATCCTTTGTGATGATGGTAACAATAAGGCTTGTTTCGCTATATTTGGTGGTTTTTGTTATTATTCCTGCGGTCTTTAAAAGCCCCAAGCTCCTCACCAACCTCTGCCTGCGTCTTGTCCGACAGTGTTTTGTATTTAAGATACTCTTTAACACCGCCGGTTTGTTCAAATGCCTTCCATGCAAGTTCAGATATTTTTCCCATACTTGTATCCTCCGTTAAGGATATTTTACGAAAAAGACATTTTTAAAATACTGTAACTTTTAACCATCAATCAAAACCGATTGTGTTCATAAAGGCTTCCTTGTTGCGCCAGTCCTCTTTAACCTTTACCCAAAGCTCAAGATAAACCTTTGAGCTAAGGAACCTTTCAATATCCTGCCTTGCACGGCTGCCTATTTCCTTGAGCTTTTCACCGCGTTTGCCTATAATAATTGCTTTGTGACTTTGACGTTCACAATAGATTGCCGCCAGGATTTCATAAGTTCCGTTATCACGCTTGTGCATTTTTTCAATTTCAACAGCAACACCGTGAGGAATTTCCTGATTAAGCAGTCTTAAGGATTTTTCACGAATAAATTCTGCTACAATCTGTCTTTCAGGCTGGTCGGTTATTACATCCCCGGGGAAGAACTGAGGACCTTCAGGCAAAAGCTCTTTAATTTCGCCAAGCAACTGATCTACATTTGCGCCCTTTTGCGCAGAAACCGGAACAATTCCGTGGAAGTCATAAAGCTCCTTCAATCGGTCCAAAACCGGCAGAAGATTAAGCTTGGGAATGGTGTCAATTTTGTTTACAACCAAAATTACAGGAGTCTTTCCCTTCTTTAACCCCTCCAGGGCTTTGCGTTCTTTTTCGTACTCATTTTCGTGGAGGTTGCAGTCAACCACGTACAGCAAAACATCAATATCCTGAGTTGCTGTGTAGATATATTTCTCCATTTTCTCGCCAAGCTTGTTATGTGGCTTGTGTATACCGGGGGTATCAATAAGCACCACCTGACAGTCGTTCTGAGTGTGAACGCCAAGTATCTTTGTGCGAGTGGTTTGCGGCTTGTTTGACACAATTGCCACCTTTTCACCGATTATTTTATTCATAAGGGTAGACTTGCCTGCATTGGGTCTGCCCGTAATCGCTACGAAACCTGATTTCATCCTTTGTACTCCTTATTTTTTATAAATATAAATGCTGTAGCTAAATCCAATTTTTTATCGCAAAAGCCCCATTTCCTTCAGGATATCCTCCTGATAGCCAAACATTTCTTCTTCGTCTTCGGGTGTCATATGGTCATAGCCAAAAAGATGCAGCATTGAATGAACGGTCAAAAAACCAACCTCTCTCTCAAATGAGTGTCCGTATTCTTCCGCCTGCTCTGCCGCACGTTCAAGTGAAATAACAATGTCGCCAAGGAACATCTCGCCGTCGGGATTAAAATCCATATACTCGTCCAGAATATTACCTTCTTCATCATACTCCAGAAGGGGAAAAGACAGAACATCTGTTGCCCTGTCGATGTTGCGATGTTCACGGTTAAGCTGACGGATTTCATCATTGTCTGTAAACATAAGGCTGATTTCTGCCTTTGTGCCAAATTCAAAATCCATATAGTCAAGAGCCGCCTTAACTGCTCCTCTGACTAAATCACGGATTTCTTTTGTAACCTTAAATTTTTTTTGATTATTTCTGATAGCTACCTTCATTGCCATGTCTGCCTTTGCTGTTATTTTTTTGTACTCTTTCGCGTTCAAGGGTCTTTCTCTCATACGCCTTTACAATTTTCTGAACAAGAGGGTGTCTTACAACGTCCGCTTCACTAAGATACATAAATTCAATCCCCTCAACATTTTTAAGAACAATCTCTGCATCACGCAAGCCTGATTTCTTATCACGCGGAAGGTCAATCTGCGTAATATCGCCCGTTACTACAATTTTGGACGAAAATCCCATACGGGTAAGAAACATTTTCATCTGCTCGGGAGTGGTGTTCTGCGCCTCGTCGAGAATGATAAATGCATCGTCAAGGGTACGGCCTCTCATATATGCAAGAGGCGCAACCTCAATAAGACCCCTCTCGATATTCTTGTGAAATGCCTCTCCACCAAGCATATCCCCCAAAGCATCATAAAGAGGGCGAAGATATGGGTCAACCTTATCCTGCATATCCCCAGGGAGAAACCCCAAAGATTCGCCTGCTTCAACTGCAGGACGGGTAAGGATAATCTTGTTTACCTCTTTGTTTTTAAAGGCCTTTACCGCCATAGCAACCGCAAGATAGGTCTTGCCTGTACCTGCGGGACCAATACCAAAAACAATAGAGTTTTTTTCTATTGCTGTTACATACTTCTTTTGTCCCAGGGTTTTTGCTCTGATTGGCGTGCCCCGTGAGGTTATGCAAACACAATCCTGACCAAGAGTTTCAAGCTCTTTATCGTTATCGGCCTCAATCTGTGACATAACATAGCGCACTTCCTGTTCGCCGATAGCTGTGCCATTGTGCGCCATGCCCAACAGATTATTTATAACCCGGGTTGCTTTGTCAACCGATTCAGGCTCACCACCTACCTTTATCTCGGAGCCACGGTTTATAACCGCAACATCAAAGGTTTTTTCAATAAGCCGTATATTTTCATCAAAATTGCCGAAAAGATTGATCAGCAATTCCATTTTTTCTACTTCAATGTGTCGTTCCATACAGGAATTCCTTTCTTTTATCTATTCTCCCTCTATTGTATCATACCCTAAATTATCGATTTTGTCAATTATTCTTTGCTGCGCAATATCCTCCTGACACAGATATTCAACGGTAACAAATACACCTTTTTCTCCGTTTTCGGTATAAGAAACTTTTTTATCTTTTATCTCTACCCCTTCATTGAGCTCTGCCTCGATTTCCCCACCAAGCTCTGACTCACCCAAGGCAATCGCCTCTTCAAGACTTCGGGCCCGCTTTTCGGTGGTATATTCAACGAATTTTTCGGTTTCTATAAACAATGACGGGATAAAAGAAAAGGGCGTTTTATACTCTGTATTCTCCCTCGTTACCTCTCCTTTAGCAAAAGGTTGCTCGGCTTTAAAAAACAACTTCAGTTTTTTATTCATAACCGAAAGACTGTATCGTTTTTTCTCCTTTCCCGTATATATTTTCTCAATATATTCAAAGGGATATTCCCTTGTTTTTTTATAAACTGTTTCTGCATAAATCTCTCCAAAGGAATGAACATATCTCATACCCGTTTTATTGCTGTCCACCACACCGCTTACCAACAAATCACCCTTTTCAACATATTCGTTTGTTTTAACAAGGGTCTGCCCCTCTTTAACCTCCAAGAGTCTGATAATTCCGTCCTTTGCGGCAATAATATCACAAGGAATATCAGCATCAACACGTATGGGAGTGTCAAGTCTTTCCTTTACTTCTATGTATGCCCGCGAACCCTTGATGTTTATGCCAATCCAGGCAATATCGTCAAACTTGGTCATCATCTGATTTTTGATCAGCTTGCTGTCAATTTGGTCAACATCTACCCCATAATAAATACCGCAGACTTTAAGCTGATTCATTATTTCTTCTGTGGTTATGCGCTGATTTCCCGTTACATCAATGCCCATTATGTGACCGGTGAGATACCAGAGCAGAGCAAAAAATAATACAACACCCACAAGAGCTACACGGCGCTTTCTGTACCTGTGCAAAACAAAGGGAACTCCCTTTCGTTTCAAAACAGATATGTGTGTTCTGGTTTTTCGGGCTATACCACGGATTTCCTTGAATCCACCAATGGAAATACAAGCACAGATTCTGTTTTTGCCCAAACGTTTTATATTCCACAAAAAGATTTCTCGGTTACTGCAAATATTCAAAAATCTTTCACAAAACACACCGTCTGCACAGATGACTATATAGCCACGCAAATACCCTATAATTTTTTCAATGGTCATATCCTAACCCTCTTTCCCGAATTCCATTTTGTAAATTTTGCCCGTTATGAAAAGCATCTCCCGTGTAATACTTCTTATTTCAAGGTTTGCGCCGTAAACCGTTAGCCCCGTCGGCTTGCTTTCCATCATGATTTTCTGGTCTGTATATTCCGAAATTGCTTTATAATTTTCAATCACAACCTCACGGTTTCCGATAAAAACTACTTTGGGAACATCTAAAATGACCTCTTTAGATGCGTCAAGCCCGTCTGCCATACGTTCACGAAGGGTTGGTTTTTCTGTTTTTTCGGATTTTCTTTTTCTCATTTTTATCACCCTATAAAAGTTTATGCCTAAATACCACCCGTAATGAATAGATTAAAGTAAAGAAGGTGATTTGTTTATGTGTAAAACTATAAAAACTTTTTTTCTTGCCCTTGTGCTATACCTGACTGCATTTTTGGTGACTAATCCACAAGACTGTCTTAATGCGGCGCAGACCGCCATCAATCTTTGTATAGAGGCGGTTATTCCCTCGCTTTTTCCCTTTTTTGTATGCAGCGGCCTCCTTTGCTCTCTTGGGTTTTCCACACTCTGCAGCCATTTTTTATCACCCCTGATGCGACCAATCTTTAATCTTCCCGGAGCCGGTGCTCTGACACTTTTTATGGGAATTCTCAGCGGTTATCCCATTGGTGCCGCCACGGCAATTGACCTGTATAAAACAGGACTGTGCACCAAAACCGAGACCGAAAGAATGCTCTCTTTTTGCAACAATTCGGGGCCGATGTTTATAATAGGTGTGGTCGGTAGCAATTGCCTGGGCAGTGAGATGGCAGGATGGTATCTTTACATATCGCACATAATTTCAGCATTGCTTGTGGGGGTTGCCTTTAGATTTTATAAATCAACTTCAACCACCGACCGCACTTTGCCTCCCGCCCTTGAACAAACAAAAAAAACCACCATTTTTTCTCTTGGTGGTGTTATAGACAGTTCTGTATTTTCTATCTTAAAGGTATGTGGTTTTATAATATTTTTTGCAGTATTTGTGAAGGCCTTACCGGATAACCCCTTTTTGTATTCCCTGGTAGAAATAACAGGCGGCATAAAATTACTTTCGCAAAGTAATACGGCTTTCACCCTGCCTTTTATTTCCTTCTTTCTGGCACTGTCGGGGCTTTCGGTGCTGTTTCAAGTATCTGCAATTATACAGCCCTTCAGCTTTTCTCTTAAAACCTACATATGCGGAAAGATGCTGCATGGCGCCCTCTCCTTTGTGTTAACTCTTGGACTAACACGGGTTTTCCCTCTTGCTCAGGAAACCTTTGCCGCAAATACCATTTTACCTTTGTTTACACCTGTATCATTAAGCTTTTCATCTGTAGTAATTTCGCTTATTACTGTTTTTGTTTTAATTTGTATAATGATACCCCTTGCAGTAAAAAAGTGTTTTGATTAAAACACATCAACTCCCCTGCCCCTCACTCTTGAGGGGATTAAGGTACACTTTGTTTGTAATATAGGAAATTACAACTTAAAAGTAGTAATTTCCTATAAGATAAAAAAGCGCCTTTGACGATCGCCTGCGGCGGGCAGAAAAGGTTACAGCTTTTTTCGTCGATGTGCGTTTCTGCCACAGGCAGAAAATATCGCACAGACAATTTAATTCATGTTTTTGCATAATAGGAATTTGCAATTTCCTATTATGCAAAAAAGAAAACCTCTTAAAGCAACTGCTTTAAGAGGTTTGAAGTAATTCATCAATATCTTGGCGGGCTGTAACGCGTGCTTCTGCGACGTTTACGTTTGCTCTTTTTAAGTGCTCTTACAAACCCGATTACAATCAGTGAAACAAATCCAACCACCAGTCCGATGGCAACATAAACTACAATTTTAACAACTTTAAAATTCCACAACCATTCACCAAAGCTGGCAATAAAACCAAGAAAGTGTCTGTCCAGCTCTACAGAGGAAATCAGGTTTACCTCGCCCACCTTGTTGCCCCCGTATGTAAAAATCGCCTTCCCAACAATCTGTCCTGCTTTTATGGGCGCATATATTTTTTCAGGGATGTCTGTAGTTATTTGAACTTTGGAAAGGTCTCCGCCCCGGGGGAACAATACGTCAAGGTTCTTTTCTGCCGAAAGCAACAAATGGTCTGTTCCGTCTGCTGCCTGTTTAACTTTTACTTCACCAAAAATATCATCACGTTTTGCAAGTCGCTGGACCGAAAAATCTGTTAAACCGTATTCAAGCAACTCCTTTGACTCGTTGTGCGAAACCGACATATCTGAAGCATTGAACAAAACCGCAATTACTGATTTATCCCCTTTTTCTGCTGAGGAAACCAGGCAGTAGCCCGCCTCAGAGGTGGAGCCGGTTTTAATTCCGGTAGCGTAGTCATAAAAATAATAGGGATACCTCATTCTTGAAACAAGATTGTTTGTGTTGATATAATATCTTTGCTCTGACATATTAGTTGCAGGCAAATAAATGTGAGCACATTCCACAATGCCGCAAAAAGTTTCTCTCTGCATAGCATAATGTGCCATTTTTGCCATATCCCGTGGTGTTGTGTAATGTTGTTCGTGGTGAAGACCGTGGGGATTAACAAAATGCGTGTCTTCAAGACCGATTTCTGTCGCCTTTGCATTCATTCTTGCAACAAAGGCATCAATAGAGCCCGAAATGCCTTCGGCAATGGTTACTGCGGCATCATTGCCCGAGGCAATAAGCAGGCCTTCAAGCAGATTTTTAAGGGTCATTTCCTCCCCTACTTTTAAGGCGATACTGCTGCCATCAATTGCCAAAGTATCATAGGCACCCTGAGATAGTGTAAGCCTCTGGTCAAGGCTGATTTCACCCTTATCCACCGCATCAAGAGCTACAATCGCTGTCATAATTTTTGTGGTGCTGGCAGGGTACATTACCTTATCTTCATTCTTTCCAAACAGAATATTACCTGTTTTTCCGTCAATTAAAATTGCAGCCTCTGCCGTAAGCGGCGGTGCCGCCGCAAAAGCGGGCACAAAAGTACCACACACACAGCAAATTGCAAAAACTGCCGTCAAAAACAGCCTGAACCATATTATATTAAAGGAATTCCGTTTCCCGTTCTCCATACTACCTTCTTTTCCTCCGATTTATTTTTGAGTAATGTCGCCTTCCCTCTCCAACTTTTCGCGTTCCGCCTGAGACAGCCGGATATATTCAGGAATCAACTTTCCATATTCCGTAATTTCGCCTTTTTTAAGCTTATCGAGTCCGATTTCTGCAACCGCACCGGCTAAATTAAGATTTGAAACCTTGGGCGCAAAATATGCCAGATCGCCTAAAGCTGATTTAATCTCTTCTGCAAAAACCAAAGTTGCGTCGCCCATAAAAAGAATCTTTTCGCCCCTTTCTTTAAGCTCGGCAAGGAGTTCATCAAGCGCCAATACACGGTCATCGGTTATCCTGGTCAGTGTTCTTCCGCCACAGAAAAGCGCATTGTACACCTGATTGCGCCGTGCATCAAGAATCGGTGATATAATTCCCTCAAAATACTTTGACGAAAATGCCAGCGCCTCTAATGTGGAAACCGCTATGCACGGCTTATCTGCCGCCTGAGCAAGAGCTTTGGCGGTTGCAACACCAATTCTCACACCGGTAAATGAACCCGGGCCCACAGCCGCCGCAAAAGCATCAACCTCTGTCGGCTCGACTTCTGCCGCTTTAAACATCTGTTCAATCTGAGGCATCATTATCTGCGAATGTGTTTTATTTTGATTTATTACTGTCTGGGCAACCATTATTTTGTCGTTCATAAGAGCTGCGGTTGCCGCCATACAGCAGGTATCAATTCCAAATACAAGCATTTTTATCTCTCCGTTTTTTCAATAAAAATCTCCCGGTAATCGTCACCCATCTCGGGATTCTTTTCGATTTTTACCTTTATATATCCTTCCGGCAAAACCTCTTCAATATTATGTGCCCACTCGATAATGCAAATTCCCTCACCGAAAAGGTAATCATCCATCCAGTCGCAGTTGTCTGCAGTAACATTTTCAAGACGGTATGCATCAAAATGGTACAGATCAAGAGTTCCGTTATACTCGTTAACAATGGTAAATGTGGGGCTTGAAACATCGCCTTCGATTTCAAAAAACTCTGCAATGCCTTTTGTAAATGCAGTTTTGCCTGCTCCCAAATCACCTACAAGAGCAATGACACTGCCCGGAACAAGGCTTTGTGCAAATTTTCTTGCAGCATTTCTTGTTTCACTTTCACTGCGAGTCACGAACTTTTCCATAACTGTTGCCATTCCTCCCTGAACTTTTCTTTATATTTATTTTACCTATA
Organism: Clostridia bacterium; assembly: GCA_045592585.1. Classification (GTDB taxonomy): domain Bacteria; phylum Bacillota; class Clostridia; order Monoglobales; family Monoglobaceae; genus SIG440. The sequence continues at coordinate 9,870 of JAZNVB010000101.1, read as the reverse complement.
TTTAATTGTAAAGTCAATACAAAACTATTGAATTTTAATTTATTTTATTGTATACTGAATTTAAACATACCGAAAATGACCGAAGGAGATTACATAGAAAGGAACAAATAAAATGGAAAAAACAAGAGTTGACAAACACAACTATTATCTGGACATAGCAGAAACCGTTATTGAACGTGGAACCTGCCTGCGCCGTAATTTTGGCGCAATAATCGTAAAAAATGACGAAATCGTGTCCACCGGATATACCGGTGCACCCCGGGGCAGACAAAACTGCACCAACCTTGGTGTATGTGTGCGCGAAAAACTGGCAATCCCCCGTGGCGAAAGATACGAGCTGTGCCGCAGTGTGCATGCTGAGGCAAACTGCATTATCAGTGCACAGCGCCGTGATATGATTGACTCTACCCTTTACCTTGTGGGCAAGGATTATAAAACAGGCGAGCTTGTTGAAAATACCTCAAGCTGCTCAATGTGTAAACGTCTGGTAATCAATGCAGGAATCAAGCAGGTAATCATCCGTGATACGCCTACCGAGTACAGAGTTGTAGACGTTGAAGACTGGGTTAAAAATGACGAATCTATCGAGGGTGTTTTAGGATATTAATACAAAAACCGCGGCAATGCCGCGGTTTTGTTTTTTAAAGTTGTTTTTAATATCCAACCTTTTCCCAACATTCGAATGGAGCTGCAAGTTCTTCGCTGATATAAACCTGAGTCTTCTTTGTCTGGAGCATTGAGCTGGGGAGGTAAGGTGTGATAGGACCATGTGTGCACAGACGGCTTGTCATTCTCTGCCATGATGAGAATGTCCCGCAGGTTGCAAGTGCATGAACTTCAATTCTTTCCTTTGCACGCATTACATCGAGAGGACCGATGGTTGCAGCACAAGGAGGAACGTTAGCGATATCACCTGACTGACCGAATGTACCATTGAGTGAGTTCTGCATAATGGTCATAGGATGAAGCTTAACGATCTGTGCGGGCTGGTTGAGCCATTCTTCAATGTCACCGCTGCCGATGAATTCAGGAATGGGATCAACAAATGCCATATGGCCTGCCCAACCGGGAGAAGTAGATGCGATATCAGCACCTGTGCCTTCGGTGATGTCATCAATAATCTTTGAGTAATCCTTGATGTTTGCGTTTGTGGGGAAGTGAACATTTTCCATAGGCATACGAAGCTTTTCGTCAATCTGATAGTAAAGATACTTAATCATAGAATGTGCAAAGCCTGCTTCGTATGTAATAGGAGCAATGTTTCCGTTTTCATCAGCCCATTCGTCTTCTGCTACAAGGTGAACCTTGCTACAGTCAACGCCAAAGTAGTTGATGAGCTGTGCAAGAGGAATGTATGTATCGGGTTCGGGGTTGCCGAGAATCATTGTGAAGCTCTTGCCTGCTTCTGATGCAGCCTTAAGGCGTGAAAAAAGTGTTGCAATGAGAACAGGATGGGGGTTCATCATAACCTTTACGTTAAATTCGGGATGCCACCAATCTTCTCTCTTTTCCAGGTCCTTGCCACTGAGGCTGCGAACATATTCGCAAACCTTTTTGTCCTTGAACGGAACAAACTCATGAGGCTGGAAATCAAATTTTGTTGCGGGATCAGTAATAAAACTCATTTTACAATCTCTCCTTTTAATATAGTATTTTTAACATTAAACCATTGATCAACAATGATTAAGTTCGCAAGATTGCCACGTTTGATTTGTCCGATTTCGGGCATATTTAAAAGACGTGACGGGTTAAGCGATGCATATTTGAATACATCACAGATTGAGCCGCCGGTATGAACCATCATATTGCGGCAGGCAACATCAAGTGTCAGCTTGGAACCGGCAATATCGCCGCCCCAGTCAAAATTGATATCAAAAGCTTCTTCAAGGCCGGGGATGGGAGGTCCGTCGGCAACAAATGAATCGGCAATAAGAATTATCTTATCCTGTCCTTTAATCTTTTTAACAAGTCTTATCATATACGGATGAACGTGAACACCAAAGGAGTCAACAATCAATTCTGCATAGATGTCGTTGTTGTAGTTTACTGTTTCGTCAACACAAACGCCGCGAACCTCGGGGTAATTTTCCAAAGTACCTGTTGCATTTGTGTGATGTGTGCCAAGCTTTAAGCCATAAGGCATCAAAGCTTCAATCTGTTCAGGAGTTGCCTCGGAATGTGCAACCGAGAACACAATTTCGGGGATTTCCTTCTTTACATATTTAACAAAGTCAAGAATACCTTCTCTCTCGGGAGCAACACACCATACCTTGGCAAAGCCTTTTGCAGCCTGCACAACCTCGGCATAGTCCTTTTCAACTATTGCGTCCTTCCAGACATTTTTTTCCTTATCGCAACCAAAGTCGGGGTTAAGATAAGGGCCTTCCATATATACACCAATGATGTTTCCGCACTCTCCTGCGGCGATTGCATCCTTATAGCCCTTTATGGCATCAAGATGCTCCTGCTTGTTCATGCTGTAAAAGAGTGCCGGCAGAACCGATGTAACGCCGTGGTCAAGAAGGGTTCTTGAACACTTAATCGGGTCGTCATGAAAATATGTATCGCCATCAGCATGGGTGTGTATATCAATAAGACCGGGACCCACAAAGTTGCCCTGTGCGTCAATAATTTCAGCATTTTCGGGAACAGCTAATTTTTTGCCAAAATCAATAATTCTGTCATTCTCGATAAGCAAGGTTGCATCGGGAATGTAATGATCGGGCATAACAAGGGTTGCGTTTATAATCGCTTTCATATGTAGTTCCATCACCTTTCTGTAAGCTTGTACAGTACAATATACCATCTTATTTTAGATTATATCTTTGAAATACACCCTTGTCAACCTGAATTTTTACGAAACTTTTTCGAAATCTCTAAAAACCTTGAAATGTGACAATTATTGTGTTATACTGACCTCGTAAAATTTGAAATGTTATATGCTTTACGAAAATTTTCGGAGGTGTAGTCATGACACTTGCAAAGATAGCCAAGATGGCAAACGTGGCCGTATCTACTGTTTCAAAGGCCTTTTCTGACAGTCCTGAAATCAGCGGCGAAACTAAGGCTTTAATTATGAAAATTGCCAAAGAAAACGGTTGCTACGAAAAGTATTATAAACCAAAATACAACAAAAAGCTCATTGCAGTTATTTGTCCGGAGGTGTTGGGTATTCATTATTCTCAGATGGCTACCTACCTTGAAGAAAAAATCTCCAAACGTGGCGACACCACACTCCTTGCCGTAAGCAACTTTTCCCACGAAAAGCAAGAAGAGCTTATTAACTATTATTCAAAATACGCCCATGCCGACGGAATAATTGTAATTGAACCCGTCGGAAAAATCAAGGCAGCCACTGATGTGCCCATTATTCAGATTGGTCTGGAAAAAAGCTCAGGCGAAGTCCACGCAATATTTGCCGATATGGGGGATGCACTTAGCCGCAGTATCAATCTTTTGCTGAAGCTGGGCCATCGGGATATTGGCTTTATCGGTGAAAAAAACACATCCAAGGAATATGACCTGTTCCGCAATACTGCCACCGGATGCGGTGTTGTAATGAAGCCTGAATATGTTTCAATTAACGAGCACAGATTTCAGGACTGCGGATACTACGGAATTGACAAAATGATAAAGAATGGCAAGGTGCCTACTGCGGTATTTGCGGCATACAGCCATATTGCGGCGGGAATTATGCAAAGATTAAGCGAAGAACAGTTGCGTGTGCCTGAGGATATATCGGTTATCTGCCTTGATGACATCCGCACAACGCCTTATGGCAACATACACCTTTCCTGCATAAAGATGCACGTTGAAGAACTGTGTTCCGAGGCTATTCATCTGCTATATAGAATTCTTGCAAAGCATCACAGTGTTTCCAAACACACTATTACAGTAGAACGTCAGTTTTTTGAGGGCGAGTCAATCGGAAAACCCCGATAATCAGAATTTGCCATATAGCAAAACCCTTCTTGCGATTTGCACAAGAAGGGTTACTTTTATGCCTTTTTTGTATCCGGTTTATTAAAAAACAACATCGCCAGAAGAATTGCCAGACACAACGCAGGGTAAACCGAAAAAATTGCCATTGCAAAAATTACACCAAAAATTTTCATATCAAGTAACCTCCAAATCGTTTGTAAGATTTATCTTGATTTGATTGTATATTATTTGGTGTACTATAAGACGGACAGTTTTATATAAATTATTTACCTTAATTGTAAATTTTGTTTTGAAAAACAACGATATAATTTTTATTTTCATTTTTATTGTATTGACTCAAGGGGGGTCTGACCCCCTTTGCAACCCCTGCACCGCTATCAAAGTTTATGCAGATGTAGCTGTTCATCTTTTTTCATTTTGCTGACGCTCGGAAGTTCAATATATATTGAACGCACTCGCTAAAAACAGCAGACAAAATAGGGAACTGATGTCTGCTGTTTTTCATCAAAACGCAAAAATCTTCACAAACATCTGCGACTAAACTTTTCAAAAGCGGGTTTTCTTTTGCCCATCTTTGAGGGTCTAATTTTCTGCGTCTTGCTCCTCCGGCATAGATATGTACTTTTCTTCCATATCCTGCTGAAGCTTTTTAAGTTCTTCAATTATGTCAGTTATTTTGTTAAACATTGCAAAATACATACTTTTATATTCGTCCATTTTTCTCTTCCTTTCTTAATAATTTTAGAAAAGCAAAATTTGTACAAAAAATGCGTGACTTCATTGAAGCCACGCACAAAAAACACATAGCTCCAACTTTGTCGCCAAACAAAATATCATAGACCAAACAGGTATATGCAAACGGAGCATTTGTGTTTTTATCGAAATAAAAACACAAATACCTGTCGGTCTTTACAAAATTTTGTTTGGCTCATTTAGTATAACACCTTTTTCAAATAATTACAATAGCCTTTTTTTGTAATTTTTTGTAGAATTTATGTGTTTTAAGGAACAAAAGTCGGATTTTCTTTTCTTCCCTTAATAATTTTACAAAGCAAAATTTTGTACAAAAAGACTTCACACAAAAATCACAGTGTGAAGTCTTTTAATTGCTTTTGTATCTCAACAAATTTTAATCAAGACACGAATATACTACATTTCGCAGTCTTGGTTGATAATATTCTTCATGGGGGTTAAGCATATGATGAGCATAAAATACCGCTAGATTTTCTTTGGTATCTGCAAGAACAGTTGCACCTGCAGCACCGCCCCAGCCGAATTCTCCAATATTACCATTGCTGCCACCTTTTGCTTTGTCAATCATAGTCCGCACACCAAGGCCGTAACCGTACCCTGCAAGCTGAGGCCAGTTAAAGTTAGAGGCAAGTTGTTCTTCTGAAAGTTGGTTTGTGTGCATCAGTTCAATCGTTGCAGAAGATAAAATTCTTTCGCCGTTTAAGCCCATTCCGCCCGATGCCAATGCGGCAACAAACTTTGAATAATCCTCTATTGTTGTGATTATTCCCGCGCCGCCGCTGTCGTAATTTTCTCCAAAGCCATGAATAACTATATCTTTCCCTATATTAACAACCTCGCCGTCAAAGCCGTGGGCACTCTTTTGAAGTTTTACAATGTCCGTTTCGCCGCTTTCGGTCAAACATTCATACTGCTCTGCCATTTTCGCTTCAATCTCGGGAGTTTTATGATAATAAGAATTGTCCATCTCCAACTTGTTAAATATGTTCTTTTTAACATAGTCAGCAAATCTCATCCCAGAAATAACCTCAACAGCAGCCGCAAGAATATCGTGTGAAAGGCCGTATCGCCAATGCTCGCCCGGTTCAAACAAAAGAGGTTGTTTTGCAAGACATTTTATAACCTGCACTGTGTCCATCTTGCCGGCTGTTATCTCTCTTGCCTTTTCAAATACCGAAGCTTCTCTGGAATAATCATACCCCGATGTCATTGTAAATAAATTCCACATTGTTATAGGCTTTTTGCTCTCTGTCAGATTTCCGTTTTCGTCCTTAATATAAACTTTTGAAAACTCCGGTATATAATTATAAAGAGGGTCGGAAAGTAGAAATTTGCCCTGCTCAAACAACTGAAGTGCCGCAACAACTGTCATCGGTTTAGAGCAGGAATAAATATTTATCGGAATATGTGTGCCCATTGGTGTTTTTTCTTCGATGCTGGCATATCCCGATGCATATTCAAAAACCTTTTTGCCGTCTTTATACACAATTGCCCCATTGCCCGGAATACCTTTGTCTACAAGTTCATCCATAAAATTTTTCAAATAAGTAAAATCCATTTTCTGCGCTCCTTAACAAATTATTTGCTATGTTCTTCAATCCATTCTTTATACCAATACGCCGAGTCTTTGGGAATACGTTCCTGAGTATTAAAATCAACAAAAACAATACCAAAGCGTGAGGTGTAACCATATCGCCATTCAAAATTGTCCAAAAGTGTCCAAAGGAAATATCCGTCGATTTCTACACCATCATCTGTCGCCTTTTCAAGCTCAAGGAGATAGCGGTTTAAAAAGTCCACACGGTTTGGGTCGTGAACCTTGCCGTCAAGGGATACAACATCCGGCATGGAAGTCCCGTTTTCGCTAATAAAAATTGGTAGTTTATACCTTTCGTACAAGAACCTTGGAACCCAACGCATACATTCAGGTGTGATTGGCCATCCGTTGCCTGTTTTAGGAAACCCTGCATAACGCTCTACGTATTCGGGTTTGCCATCATTACCTGCCTTAACCTCTTTACCATTATATAGGTTCTGTGCATAAAAATCAAGAGGCTGACTGATAAGCTTCATATCATCATCAGTAATTTCAGGGAGATAATCCTTGTATAACTCCAGCCCATCCTCGGGATAATGTCCCAAAATAACAGGGTCGCTCCACCAGGCAACATTCCACATAACATCCTCATCAACAGGCGGACACGCAAAATATTCCTTGCGTGCAGCTTCAACATCCTCCGCCCTTTCGGTGGCAGGATATCTGCCCGTACAAGTAGGCGCATAACCAACTTTTATGGGCTGCTTTGCATTTTCACGCAAAGCAATTACGGCAGCTCCGTGTGCTTTTAGCACATTGTGACATATCTGAAAAATTTCTTTATAAGAAACTTTTAAATTTGGAGCATCCCCTCCACACAAATAGCCATAACCTATAAAGCACTGCGGCTCATTTAATGTGATAAAATGCTTTACACGGTCGGAATAAAGCTCTGAAACCTTGGCGGCATACTCAGCGAACCAATTAACACTGTCATCATTCAGCCATCCGCCTTTTCTTTGCAATTCATAGGGGTAATCCCAATGAAAAAGTGTAATATACGGCTCAATGCCATTGGCTAAAAGCTCATCAATGAGGTCTGAATAAAATGCTGCTCCCTTTTCGTTAATTGCTCCTGTTCCGTTGGGGAAAATGCGTGACCAGCTAAGCGAAAAGCGATAGGCTTTTATGCCAAGCTCCTTCATAAGTGCCACATCTTCTTTAAATTTATGGTAGTGGTCATCTGCAACATCTCCTGTATGTCCACATTCAATATGTCCCGGCTCGTGAGAAAATACATCCCACACGTTAAGACCCTTTCCATCTTCGTTATATGCACCCTCTATCTGGTATGCTGCCGTTGCCACACCCCATGCAAAGTCTTTTTTAAAACTCATTTCAATCCACCTGTCCTTTCTTAAAATCTTGGTATGTAAAGCAGTTTTGCATCCACCTGCCGATAACAAGTGTCCTTTGACGAAATAGCGTGTTTACGCTATTTCGCAACAGTAGAATATTTGCTGCTGCGAAGATTATTTTACAAAATAATTTTCGAGGACCTTGTTGCAACGGAATCTGTGTGAACTTGTTTTACAAATTTACTATCAAAGCTATGCTTTGAACGAAAAACAATAAATTTCATTGTTTTTCTACGGATATCCGTTATAACGAATGTCTTCCGTCGGGATAGCGATATATCGCTATCCCACAACAGCAAATGCTTTGCTGTCATGAAAACTATTTCTCAAAATAGTTTTCGAAGACTTCGTTGCAATGAAGTGCCGGGAATTTGCCACGCAAATTCCTTGTCAAAACAGGGTTTTGACTCAGGAAAACATTGAAAATGTTTTCCCACACGGCACATTCATTATAACCGTTTTAGTTAGTAAATATAAAAACACCAATTATTTCCTTCTGATTATCACAAAAAGATACAACATATTATATTTTTTTATGTAACTTAAATACGCTGTACTTTTCTGTGGTATCAACACTTGTTCGCAACAAAAGTCCATCGTTCTTTCTTTCAAATTCAACAATAGATTCATCATTTAAAAATTCAACCTTTGTTATATTTTGTTTGCACGGAATAAAGCTGTCTTTAAAATCCTTAGCAACAACATAAACAAATTTCTCGGTCTGTGTATAAAAAATATTATCACACTTATACGGTGCACAAGGGCGTGTTTTAAACACAGCTTCACCATATTTTTTAAGCCAATCGCCAAAACCATTAAGAGTTTTTATAGCATTCCTTGGCATACGTCCGTCCGGCTGAGGGGATACATTCAGTGCAAGATTTCCGCCTTTACACACTATATCCATAAGAAGCTCAATCAGCTTATTGGGAGATTTGTAATCATCATCATAAATATAATGAAAGTTCTCGCCCAAGGTCAAACAGCTTTCCCATGGCACAGATATAACATTTTCGGGAATTGTCTGCTCAGGTGTGATGTAATTTTCATATTCACCACCTGCAGTTCTGTCCGCAACAATAAGCTCGGGGTTGATTTCTCTCAGCTTTGGAATAATTTCCTCAAGCTTTATATCAAGACCTTCTTTTTTGCACACATGACCGCCATCCAGCCACAGTATATCTATTTTTCCGTAATCTCTGACAAGCTCTTCAAACTGTTTATGTGTATAATCGGTAAATGCCTGCCATTTTTCGGGCTTTTCTTTCACGTCATATGTAGGCATTCTGGTTGTTTCACCGAGATAATCTTTTTCCCAATAATTATCGCTGTGCCAGTCGGGTTTTGAAAAATATGCTCCAATTGCAAGGTTTTTCTTTCTGAAAGCATCGAAAACATTCTTCACTACATCAGCTTTTTCGTGTTTTGAAAAAGGGCAGTTGGGGGCAGTTACCTTAAAATCAGTCTGCTTTGTATCCCACAGACAAAACCCATCGTGATGCTTTGTTGTAAAAATCAAATACTTAAAACAGTTATTTGATGCAAGCTCTGCCCAATCGTCCGGATTAAAGCGGATGGGATTAAATGAGTTTATGAGTTCAAAATATTCTTTTCTTATTTTTGAACCATCTTCATGCCAGTTCGGTCTGTCGCCATATTCATTCTGCTCTCTTGACCATTCTTTTTCCTTGTCAACCAAGCCCCATGATGCAATAAGCCCAAGCTGTGCATACAAGCCCCAGTGTATCATAAAACCCAGTTTCATATCCTTAAACTCTTCCAGTTTTTTCTTTATTTCCAAAGACGGTTCAACATAGTCCTTTTCAGAAGAGTAACCATGTACTCCCTCAATAATAATATTCTCGTTAAAATTTGTCATTTCATGTTCTCCCTTTTTTGTTAAACATCCTTGTCTATCGCTTTAAATTCACAAGCATCAAGAGTAATATTTTTCTTATGTGTACCATAGTCGATAACAGCTTCTGCCTTGTGGTCAAAGTCTGTGTTAAGAAGGTAAACCTTGCCGCCTTCGTATACGCTGAATCTCAGTGAATCGTTGCCGTATACCTTGATGTCTGCTGTTCTGTGGCTGGCAACCAGGATTTCACGCACCAGATTTGTGTACATAGGAACTGATGCACCATAGGGGTACTCAAGGCTTGTCATAAGAACTGCATAACCTTCGCCTACCTTGTTTTCAACAAGTGATATGGGCATAGC
>JAZNVB010000100.1:0-3100 GCA_045592585.1 Clostridia bacterium | reverse complement strand
ATGGCACTGATCAGCGAACCTGAAATATTGTTCCTTGATGAACCTACGCTTGGTCTTGATGTACTTGCCCGAAGCGATTTGTGGGATTTGATTCGTTCTCTTAAAGGGAAGGTCACCATTATTCTGACAACGCACTATATGGAAGAAGCAGAAGCTTTGTCTGACCGTATCGCTATTATGAAAGACGGCAAGCTCCTGATTTGTGATACTGCTGACAAGATAAAGGAAACAGCAGGAACGGATAATTTTGAGCAAGCATTTATTCGCATCGCTAAGGGGGTGGCAAAATGAGAATGCTCACGTTCGCAAACAGGAATACGAAAGAAATATTACGAGATCCGCTGACACTTATCTTTGGACTTGGATTCCCCTTTGTTTTGATTTTATTGTTAAGCGCAATACAAGCAAATATCCCCGTAGGGCTGTTTGAAATACAGCATTTAACACCAGGTATAACGGTTTTTGGTTTGGCATTTATGTCTCTATTTTCGGCAACCATTATCGCAAAAGACAGAGGTAGTTCGCTATTGCAGCGTTTATATACAACGCCATTGACTGCGCGGGATTTCATTCTAGGTTACACACTGCCTATTATTCCAATTTCTATTGGTCAATGTGTTATTTGCTATATTGCCGCCATTTTTCTCGGGCTTGATATTACAGTTAATATTTTATATGCAGTGGTATTTATCATTCCCGTTTCCATCCTCTACATTGCGTTAGGACTTCTTTGCGGAAGCGTATTGAACGACAAGCAGGTAGGCGGTATCTGTGGTGCGTTGCTAACCAACGTTTCAGCGTGGTTGTCGGGCGTTTGGTTTGATCTTGACCTTGTAGGAGGTACCTTTAAGAAGATTGCATATGCGCTTCCGTTTGTACACGCAGTAGAAATGGAACGGGCTGTACTTGTAGGAGATTTTTTAGAGATTTTCCCTCACATATGGTGGGTACTGGGATATACCGCTGTTCTGCTCGTGTTTGCCGTTTTGTTGTTCCTGCGACAGATGAAAAATCAGTAATTACTCAGCTTAAATAATATGTATTCCTTTTCTGGACAATGTAAACTCCCTCATATTCTTACGACAGATTTTACGACAAATGGGATAAAGTTACGCCATATAATGACAGGTTGTTTTCTGCAATGAAACCGGTTTGGATTAACAAAGTCAGGTAATGGCAGGATAAATAAGGGTATAAAACCATCACCCGTGAAATCCCCACAATGAAGAGCCTGGATAAATAAAATATCATAACACAACAAAAGCTCCTGCCTAAATCAACAGGCAGGGGCTTTTTATGAAAAATCTTATCTTGCAAATTAGATGTTACTTTGATATTATATAAGTGAATACACGCAATTTATTCTAATGTTGGAGAATGATAAATATGGCAAAAGGCATTATTTATGTAATGACTACTGTTGTTCCGGGTCTTGTTAAAATAGGAAAAACTGGTAGTGAAAATTTTGAAAACAGAATGTATAATTTAGAGAGAAATGGTTATTTTAATGTAGTTGGTTTGAAGCGTAGATTTGCTATTGAAGTTGAAGATTATGATGAAAAAGAAGTCCTTTTAGATGAAATTTTCAGTAAAAGTAAAGTTCCAAATTCTGAATTGTTTGCATTAGATGCCGATTTAGTAGTTCAACTTCTTTCTTCATTTGAAGGAAAACAGATTTATCCCGAAACGGTTTCAAAACAAGAAGTTTTCACGGAAGCGACAGCTGAACACCAGGTTAAAAAAGATTGGGGTTTAATACCTGATGGTAAATATTATTTGAATCAAAATGTAAAAGGATTTGGAAAAGTATCCGCTACAATGCGTGTAGAAAATGGTGCATTTATTGTTCTTAAAGGTTGTACTTGTGCACCCACAAAAGCTGGTTGGGTTCCAGAAGCTCGCAAAACGGCTCCGATAAAAAAAGATGTTCTTCAAGCAGATGTTATTACTAATTCTCCTAGTATGGCAGGCTGGATTGTTTTAGGGCATTCAAATAATGGTTGGACTGTTTGGAAAGACAAAAACGGAAAGTCAATTGACATATATAGAAAGAATAAATAGTGAAAGCCCTGTGTTCTGTTTGAACACAGGGCTTTACTTTTAAAAATGCTTGTAAATAATGTTTACTGTTTTGTTGAGGTATTTGAGCACAGTTGTCAATGCATTTTCAATTGCTGTCGGGGATTCATCCGCGATTACGCCTGCGTTGACAAGCGCTTTTTCAAGCTCTGCATCTGCTGCGTTCCACTCAGCCTGATCAACGATGGTTTCGTTCAGCAGCGTCTTGATTTTTGCAACTGCTGCTTCAACTGCAGCTATGTTTTCAGCGCTGATGCTGCTCTTGTCAGCTTCTTCCCATGCCTTGATGTTGTCGCGTGCGTTAGCTGTGAGTCTGCCCTCGTTGAACTGCGGGAATGCAGGGTTAGAGTAAACGTCGTGCATATTGTTATCTGCCATAATTCTGATGGCGAGTGTAAGTGCGACGTCATTCTGCGGCAGTTGCTCGTGTGCCTGTGCTTTGAAATACCAGGTTGTGCAGGGGAGTAAGCCTGTTGTTGCATCAACAACACCGTCGGGTGAGAGGTGGTTGTGGCTGGGGTCGCTGCAGTATGTGCCGGCTGCTTTGTAGTTTTCGCCGAGTGTTGTGCCAAGGTCTGCAAAAGTTGCACCCATTGCAGGGGACTGAGCGTGAATAACACGGTCAGCGTTCTTTGTCTTGTAGTTTTTGCACAGGGGGAAGAGGTTTACATCATAGCAGGCAAGGTCGAAAACCTCGCAGCCTGTTTCGCGCAGTTCGAAAAGGTTCTTCTCAAAGTTTGCTCTTGCGTTCATATAATATTCTACGTCTGCCAGGATGCCTTTGAGCTCATCCTTGCCCTCAAGCCAAAGTGCCTTTGCCTCTTCGTAATATGCATCGGGGCAGAGGGCCCAGAGCATTGTTGTACGTACTGCAGCAACGTCTACAAGGCCGTTTGCAAGGCCGCTGAGTGCGGATTTGAGAACGTCATCGGGGAGGATGCGCAGCACCATATTAAGCAGATATGCAAGGTATGTATCACCGAGAAGTGTTACAAGAAGCTCCTCGTAAAGCGTATCATCG
>JAZNVB010000099.1:0-18709 GCA_045592585.1 Clostridia bacterium | reverse complement strand
CAACTGATTCGCCAAAGGCTGGACTGATACGCATAGGGAAATCCATCTTATAAATATACTCTCTGCTATCAATGTTTAAATATGTTATCCGATCAGTGCCTGTAATTTCTGCAGGAAGTTTTGCAATCTCATAGAAATTATTTCTTATCATATCTGTCAGATATTCAAACCATTCAAGTATACAGTCTGTAGCATAATCCCAGAATTCAAGACACTCTTTCGTCTGAACATGACCATCCTTTTTAACTCTTTTTAACATGCCTTCAAATATTTTGAAGGTCTCGTCATTACAATAATATTCGGTAATGTCCAAAAGATCATAATCGTTGTAAGTAGGATGGGCCTCAGTAAGTGCCTTAATGAGCACATAGGATACCTGATGGAGATAAATGCAATAATCATCTATTCTATACAATGCTTTCTCATATAGACGAAAATCTTCCTTTGTTTTGTTTTCAAGATACGAAATATACGCTTTAACTAATTCAGCAAAATAAAACTTTGCGATTTCTTTATCATAGGTAATAGCAGAAATAAGATGATGTCCAATAGGGAATTCATATCCGATATAGTCGGGGTGTAAAAAGTCATCACTAAATCTGCATTGCAGCATATTTCCTTTTTTATAAATAGCGTTAAAAATTTGCATTTTTATCACCGTCCTTTTGTTAATTAGAGATATTTTCAAAAATATTATATACAAACTATTGACAAATGTCAAGAGCTATGTTATTATTTGTATGTAACGGATAGCAAAATATACATAACATACTAAATTTGAGTAGGTTTTGAGGTGATAGCCATGAAAATAGAAGAATTAAAAAATTTCAAACACATACCCGAAGAAGAACTTGATAGGGACTCCTTGGTTGATATTTCAACCATTGATATAAGATGTGATTTGCCTCCAAAGGAAAGAATGGAGGATGTTCTAGAAAAAATGAAGAATCCATTTGCTTTTAAGATTGGAAAGTATGTAGTTAAAACAACATTTGAAGATGAAACTGGATGTACAATCGGCGATTGTGTAGATGCGCTTTTGATATTGTAGCTTACATATTTAATAAAAAATAGCAGGAACGAAATTTTAGGTCTTGTAAATAAAACCTTTATATGTTATAATGTATTCGAACCGCGAAACTTTTCGCAAACTGAATATAAATACGAAATAACATATGAAAAACCATATGTGTTTTTGTATGCATAAATACTGGTTTCGTTCCATTTTTTAAAAGGAGCGAATTTTTTTATGCCAAAAAAAGAAAAAGTGTTCAGATGCGCAATGTATTTGCGATTATCAAAAGAAGATGATTCTATTGCAACTGCAAGCAACAGTATTGTGAATCAGGAAAAAATGATACGTATGTATATCGATGACCATGATGATTTGGTTTTCAAGAAAAAGTATGTCGATGATGGTGTAAGCGGTTCTGGTTTTGACCGTCCCGGATTTAATGAAATGATGAGAGATGCTGATGCCGGGGAAATTGATTGTATTATTGTAAAGGACCTTTCGCGTTTCGGAAGAAATCACTATGAATGCGACAGATATATGCAGGAAGTATTTCCACAAAAGGGAATAAGGTTTATAGCTATAACCGACAACTATGACAGTAATAATGATACAAGCGAAACAGATATGTTCCTGATACCAATTAAAAACATTATAAACGATAATTATTGTCGTGATATATCGGTTAAAATCAGGGCACAGCTTGATACAAAGAGAAGGATGGGCGAGTGCGTTAAGAACTTTGCCCCGTATGGATACATAAAGGATCCTGAAGACAGACACAAATTGATTATCGATGAGTATGCAGCATTTGTGGTAAAAGAAATATTTCATTTGATGATTAAAGGGTACAGTGTCAACAGCATAGTTGACGAACTGAATGCTCGATGTATTAAGTCCCCGGCGGAATATAAAAAAAGCCAGAACAGTAATTACACAGCCACGTTTCAACGCAAGTCAGTTTGTAAATGGTGTGCAACAGAAGTAAGAAACATACTTTCTGATATGACATATTGCGGTTCTCTGGTACAGGGGCGTATTACAAAGCCCACATTCAAGTGTAAAAAATCAAAGCCTGTTGATAAAGAAAAGTGGGTTGTGGTAAATGATACACACGATGCAATTATTCCTTTATCTCATTTTAAGGCAGTTGAGAGATTACTTGAACTTGAAACACGCATCTCCCCATCGCAGAAAACAGTTTATCCACTTTCTGGAATGGTCAGGTGCGGAAAATGTGGCGGTAAAATGACGAGAAAGGTGAAAAGCACTAAGTCCGGGAAATATCCTTACCTTGTATGCTGTAACAAGGCTGACAAATCCTGTGATATGCCTATGATACCATATAATGAGGCTGAAGAGGTTGTTTTGAAAGCACTACAGTTTCATATAAGATGTATGATTGATGTGAACTATCGTTTGCAAAAGCACGGAAACAGTTCAATTGCAGAAAGTATAAATAACATTTTGCTTATGGATATCAGTGAAAAGAGAAATGAAATCAAGGCAATTGAAAACTCTATTGTTTTTCTCTGTGAAAAGCATATAAGTGGAGTCTTAGGTGATGAGGAGTATATAAGACTCCGTAAAGTTAAGACTAAGATGCTGGAAGAAGCAGAAGAGTCATTAGAAGTTTTACGAAAGAAGCACGAAACATCGCAAAATGTTGTAGAACAAAATGATTCATGGGTAGAGGTATTCAGACAATATCAGAATTTAGGTGCACTCAAACGAGAAGCAGTTGCTTTGTTTGTTAAAAATGTTGTGTTCGGTGCTGACAGGACGGTAGATATAAGATTTGTTTATCAAACCGAACTGGATGAGCTAAATAAAATCTCTGATAACATTAAATCGGAACAGTTTATATGTTCTGAGGCAGTGTAAGGGAGGGAACACAAAATGGCACGAAAAAGCAAAGAAACTATGCAGGCAGAAAAAACCAAGCAGGAGCAAATTAACACTACATACAGAGCTGCGGCTTACATCCGCTTGTCCAATGAAGACTTCAGACATAAGGGAAATGTAAATACTCTTCGTGATCAGGAGCATTTTGTAACAAGCTATATTAACACAAAAGGTGATTTGATGCTGTGCGATGTGTTCTGCGATAACGGAGAATCTGGGTTAAGTTTTCAAAGACCGGGATTTGAGGCAATGATTAAAGGTGTAGTGGATGGCAAGTATAACTGTATTGTTGTAAAAGACCTATCCCGATTCGGAAGAAATCACCTTGAGGCGGCTTATTATATTTACAAGTTTTTTGCTCAGTACAATACAAGATTTATTGCAATAAACGATGATTATGATTCCTTATACGGAAACAATACCGCACTTGAAGATATCTTGCTTCCAATCAAAAATCTGATTAATGAGAACTATGCCAGAGAAGCATCAAGGAAAGTCGGAATCAGCAGGCGGAATACTATTGAAAAGGGTTTGTTCATATCCGCTTTTGCTCCTTTTGGATATAAAAAGAGCGAAACAAAGGTGGGTAGACTCGAAATTGATGAAGAGGTTGCGCCCATTGTCAGACGAGTTTTTGATATGTTTGTCAATCAGGATATGTCTATTATTGAGATTAGCAGACAACTTAATGACGAAGGGGTAATTTCTCCGGCGCAGTATAAAATCAAAAATGGTATATCAAAAAATAAAAGATGGGCCAATGCTGTATGGAATACACATATTGTCAAAGCTATACTCAGCAATCCTTTGTATATTGGCTATCTTGTCCTTGGCAAAACAAGGATAGATATGTATAGGAATGAACCACTAAGAATAACAAAGTCGGAGGAACGAAATATTATTCCAAATGCACATGTTTCCATTGTTTCAGACGATATTTTTGAGATGGCACAAATGAAACTGGAAAAGAGTAAACGAGGTCCAATAACAAAAAAGATGGATATTCCTTACATATTCAATAACCTGTATTGCGGTTGCTGTGGCTCTAAATTAGTCAAACAATACAAGAAAGATAAATCAGGTAATATAAGTAATATCTTTTATGCTTGCCCGTCCGACTCCCGTGGAAAGCAGACATATTGCAGTTTCGGAAAAATAAATGAAGATGAACTTTGTGAGGTTGTCTATAGTTCATTGCAATTTTATATATGTTTGGCTGTCAAAAACAAGAAAATCGTTTTAAATCCCAACTCAAAGGTATTGACGGAATATGAGGAGGACATCGCCAGGTGTAATGAGATAATTGAAGATATTGATACTTTGCGAAGTAATCTGTTTGATGATTTTGGAACCGGCAAGATAACAGGCGATGAATATAACGCACTTACAGAAGTCTACAGGGAAAAGCAGGAGCGTTATAAAAAGTTGCTTGAAGGTATTGAAATTAAAAGAGAAAAGCATATCATGGATAGGCTTGAGCGACAGAGTTGGTTTAATAAACTGCTTCAGTTTGAAAAAGATAACCGTCTCACAAAGGAAATTGTTGATGCGTTTATTGGAAGAATTAATTTGTCAGGCGATAATCAAGTAGAAATCTGTTATAAGTTTTCTAATGTCTTTGAAGACATTATCAAAAACGGTGGTGTCTATATTGGGTAAGATTATAGCAATATATATGCGCTTATCCGTTGCAGATGACGACTTTGAAGAAGATGAAAGCAACAGCATAAAAGCTCAGAGAGATTTAATGTATCAGTATATTAATGAAAAAGAAGAGTTTAAGGATTATGAAGTTGAAGAATTTTGTGATGACGGATACTCCGGTACAAACTTTGACAGACCTGGCGTCAGGCGTATGCTTGAGCTTGCTGAAAGCGGTATAATAAATGTTATCATAGTTAAAGATTTTTCCCGTTTTGGAAGAAACAGTATTGATGTGGGGCATTACATAGAGGAGATATTCCCATATACAGGACTAAGGTTTATAGCGATTAGTGATCACTATGACAGTAACAATTATATGGGGGATACAGGAGGATTTGAAATATCTATCAAAAACCTCATATCACAAATCTATGCGCAAGATGCCTCAAAGAAAATCAAGACAAGCTTTCAATCTAAAGCCAGAAACGGGGAGTATATTGGTTTTCAAAAGATATATGGTTATGTTATTGATGAAAATAAAAAGCTTATATTGGATAGAGAACCTGCGGAAGTTGTCAGAAAGATATTTGAGATGCGATGTCAGGGGATAACATACGATGCAATTGCAAAGTATCTGAATGATGAGAAAATCCTTGTTCCTCGTTTGTATTTTAAATACAACAAGCTGAAAGATGATGGTACAATCTCGGAAATGAATATGTGGACTCGGACAATCCTTCATAAAATGCTTAATAACGAACAATATACTGGGAAACTCATATTCGGAAGGTATAAAGTTGATAAAATCCGTGGCAAAACAGCCACCAAAGTTCCACGAGACAAGTGGATAATTACTGAGAATTCTCATGAGCCGATTGTAAGCGAAGAAATGTTTAATATGACAAAATCCACAAAGAGAGAATCAAGAAAAGGTGTAAAATTAGGTCAGACATTATTCGGAGGCAAGGTTGTTTGCGGACGCTGTGGAAGGAATTTTTACACATGGTCAAAGAATCATGTTCTTCTCTGCCAGACTCCAGTTTTGACGGGAAACAGTCCGGGTTGCTATGATAAAAAGATACGTGAGGATTATTTGATTGCTTTAATTGATGATGCTATTAAAGTTGTAATGTTAAATAGTAAAGAAAAATTAGCAAAGTTCAAAGAAGAGGTTATCACATCTGCAAGTGAATTAAATCTGACTAAAAAAGAACTCCAAGCTGAAGTTAGTATCCTTGACAGAATAAGAAAGAATAAAGAAAAACTGTTCCAGAAATTAATGGATAATCAAGTAACTGATGATGAGTATATGAGATTATCCGAAGAATTGGAGTTGGAGCAAATAACTGTCGAGGACATGATCAGAGAACTGAAGAAAAAACAAAAAGCCATTCTTGCAAAAAAGAATGAAAAAGAAATCAATGTAAAAATTTATAAGGAGATTGGAGAGATTAAAAAGATTGACAGAAAGGTTGTAGAAAAATTTATTGATAAGATGATAGTAAGCAAAGAAGGGAGAGTTGAAATCCAATGGATATTTGAAGAAATTTTTCAAAGTGCATAATGACTTGGCGGTATTAAAAAATGTAACCTGACAGGTCGCTAAATTTAAAAGTTATAGTTTGCAATTTTTTGATATTTATGATAAAATAAAATAGCGGGAAAATCTAACATTCTCGCGGGTCCTTAAAGTAAATTGTTCAGATAAAATCAGTTGAAAATATAGGAAAAATTCTTTAGTCCCTATTATTCACTGTTCACCTGTTTTGACACGAGTAATATGTATATGTCGAAAGTGAAAGCCTTCCCCTTGAGGGGAAGGTGGGTTGCGAAGCAACTCGGATGAGGTGGAAAAGAATAACAATTGCTTAAGAGTCTACACCTCACCACCGCCTGCGGCGGAGCCTCTCCTCAAGGAGAAGCCTTTGAAAGTTGCATCTAAACCTTATGTGTCGCAATTAAAGACTGTCGAAATTTGTAGAATAATAAATAGGTTGACAATATCCTGCAATTTGTATATAATATAAATTGTAGGATATATTTATTGTATAAATAATAGGAGGTAGTTATGAATATAAATACTGAAACAATTACAACTATGACAGAAGCAAATCAGAATTTTTCAAAGGTAGCAAAAGTGGCTGAGAACAATGGTCAGGCAGTTATATTTAAAAATAATAAGCCAAAATTTTTACTGATAGATGTTGATTCAAACTCTTATTTTGATATTACAGATGATGAAAAGATTGACGTTGCAGCAAAAAGAATTATGCAAAGATTCAAGCCTGCATTTGAGGAGTTAGCAAAATGATTAAATTGAGCAAAGAAAAGGTTTTACTTTTACATCAGTTAATAGCAGAAGAAACGGGCGGAAGTGTCGGTGTAAGAGATATTGGATTATTGGAGAGTGCTCTTAATAATGCGTATGCTACATTCGGTGGAGAAGAACTCTATAAAACAAAAGAAGAAAAAGCTGCAAGCCTTGGATTTTCGTTAATATCTAACCACGCATTTGTTGATGGTAATAAGAGAATTGGTGTATATGTTATGCTAACATTTTTGGAAGCAGAGGGAATAAAAATGAATTGCACCAATGCAGATGTTGTTGATTTTGGTTTGTCTGTCGCAGCAGGGAATATGAAATATGCTGAAATTCTGAAATGGATAAATAAATTCAAGAAGTAATCCTTGCTCTTAATTAGATACCAAGATCTTTTCATAATTTTGGCATCCTGATTATACAGTCTTTATAGTAAGAATGTTGAAAAATGTTGAAAGGAGAGGCAATATGAAAAAAGCATTTACGATTGTGTTAGCTTGTATTATGATCATTGGTTTATGTTCTTGTGATGGAGATGTTTCCAAAGTGACCATTCAAAAGTACGAGTCGGATTTATATACCGAAAAAGAGATAAGTTCAGCTATAAATGTTGTAATTAAGTATTTTGAAAACAATTTTTCAGGATGCACTTTAACTGAAATAACATATGCAGGGGATGAAGAGTCAATAAGAGAAACAGAGTATTATGCTGAAGGTGCTAATGCAGATGAAGTTATAGTTCTGGTTTCTTCTTTTGATGTAGACTCTTCGGGTGGAGACGGCTCATTAACTCCAAACAGTACATATAGTGACTGGAAATGGATTCTTGTCAGAAATAAAGGTGGAGAATGGAAACATTTTACACATGGCTATGCTTGATTTTTTGTCCTAACTTAACACGAACTATCACTCATAAAGACTGGCATCCAGATTATACAGTCTTTATAGTAAGAGTGTCGAAAATTGGCGAAAAAAGTTAGGATCAAAAAATCGAAAAAGGAGAGTATTAGCAGATGGGAATATTAATAGAGTTATTTTTAATATTTGCTAAAATAGGTTTGTTTACTTTTGGCGGCGGATATGCAATGATTTCGCTGATTGAAAATAATTGTGTAGAAAAAAAGAAGTGGATCACTCACGATGAGATGATGAATATCACAGTAATTGCAGAATCTACTCCCGGACCGATTGCAATAAACTGTGCTACATATGTAGGTTATAAAAAAGCTGGGATAATCGGTGCAATTATCTCAACATTGGGAATTGTACTTCCGTCATTTACAGTGATTTATTTAATTTCTATGTTTTTGGATAATTTTTTGGAAATTACGCTTATAGCCAACGCTTTTAAAGGTATTAAAATAGCAGTAGGTTTTCTTATTCTTGATGCTGCGATAACAATGATAAAAAAGATGCCAAAAAAAATATTGCCAAAAACTTTTATGGTATGCTCATTTGTAACAATGCTCATTATTAATATCTTTTCGCTTGATTTTTCTTCGATAGTCCTGATGCTTATTGCAGGGGTAATAAGCCTTGTAATATTTATGGTTAAAGGAACACCAAAAACAGATGGAGGTATGAAAAAATGATTTATCTTGATTTGTTTTTAGGCTTTTTAAAGGTAGGCTTATTTGCTTTCGGTGGAGCATACGGTGCTATTCCTCTAATCAGAGATGTGGTTTTGTCTTATGGTTGGTTAAGCGATGAAGCTCTTTCTTATATGATTGCGGTAAGTGAAAGCACACCCGGACCGATTATGGTAAATCTTGCAACTTATGTAGGAAGTACCGAGGCAGGGTTTCTCGGAGCGTTAGTCGCAACACTTGCCGTTGTTTTGCCATCGTTTATAATATTACTCATGATAACTGCACTATTAAAAAATGCATTTAAAAATAAATACGTACAGGCAGTCTTAAGAGGTTTAAAATCCAGTGTAATCGGGATAGTTCTTGCTATGGGTGTATATATGCTAGTGAAGAATTGCCTGATGGAAGATACATTTAAAATGAATTTGAGGTCAATTGTTATTACTGCAGTTTTAGGAATTGTGGCAGTTTTATACAAATATTTTTCGAAGAAGAAAATGTCGCCTATAATAATGATTGTCATATCTTCACTGTTAGGTATGTTCGTATATGCTATATGAGATTTTTGGCTTTAACTAAATACGAACCTTGCCGAAGAACATTGGCATCTAGACTATACAGTCTTTATAAAGGAAGTGGATGAGATTGCACAAAGTTTTTAAATTAAGCAACGGAATACCAGTTGTGACAGAAAGCACCGATTATGTTAAATCTGTTTCTGCCGGAGTGTGGATTTATGCCGGCTCGTCAATGGAAAATAAAAAGAACAACGGCGTATCTCATTTTATTGAGCATATGCTGTTTAAAGGAACCGGAAAACGTTCTGCAAGGGAAATCGCAGAGTATATGGATGCGGTGGGTGGACATCTTAATGCGGTAACGGCTCACGATTACACCTGTTATTATACCCGAACTTTAACCGAGCATCTTGGAATGGCATTTGAAATTCTTTCGGATATGATAATAAATTCCACCTTTAGCGACGAAAATATCGAAGTTGAAAGAAAGGTTATCCTGGAAGAAATCAATATGAGTGAGGACGACCCCGAGGATTTAATTCACGATATTTTATGCCGGACAATGTGGAAGGGCGAGCCATTGGGGTTTCCTATTGCAGGAACGGTAAAAACTGTTAAGGGTATAGATAAAGGTTGCATACTTGATTATTATAAAGAACGGTACATTGCCGATAACATTGTTATTTCGGTGGTGGGGAATTTTGACGAGAAATCCGCCATTGATATGCTTGAAGAAAAATTCGGGGGCATTGAAAGACGGGGGATAATCCGTCAGCCGCAGAAAAAGCTGATTCATACGCGAAATGCAGAGATTGTTAAAAAGGACATTGAGCAGTGCCAGTTGTGTCTTGGGTTTGAGGGCTATTCGCGGCAGGCGGAAGAAAATTATGATTTAGCGGTGGTAAATGCTTTGTTTGGCGGAAATATGAGCTCGAGGCTGTTCCAGAAGGTGAGGGAGGAAAACGGTCTTGCGTATTCAGTATACTCGTACACCGATTCTTATCAGGAAAACGGCTCGTTGGCGATTTGTGCAGGACTTAACCCTGAAGAGCTGAAGCAGGCCCTTGAAATAATTGTCAGGGAAATTAAACTTTTAAAAAGGGACAAGCTGACAAAGGAAGAGGTTGAAACCGCTAAAACTCAGCTTAAAGCATCCGCAGTAATGGGCAACGAGGGGATTTCGGCACGGATGAGCCATTACGGAAAGTCCATGCTCTTTGAAACGCGGGCAAAAAATATTGATGATGTGATAAGGCGTATTGACAGAGTTTGCGCAGACGGTGTTGCCCAGGTTATTGATAAAGTCTTTGACAGTAAAAAGATGACCCTTGCTCTTTTAGGGAATATAAAAGACGGTGAGGATGAACTGATGGGGATGTTGGAGTTTTAACATAACAAAAAGGCTGATGCACATTTGTGCATCAGCCTTAATATTGTACTGTTTTATTTAGTCAGCAGAATAGGGCAGAAGAGCCATATATCTTGCTCTCTTGATTGCAACAGTAAGCTCTCTCTGGTGCTTTGCACAGCAACCGCTGATTCTTCTGGGAAGAATCTTAGCTCTTTCTGTAACGTAGCGTCTGAGCTTTGCAACATCTTTATAATCGATAAATTCTACTTTGTCAACGCAAAAAGCACAAGCTTTTCTCTTGGGTCTTCTTGCTCTTATTTTATCGTTTCTTTCCTTTTCAGGCATTGGTCTTTCCTCCTATCTTTTCAATTTAAAGGTTAGCCGCATTAAAACGGCAAATCATCATTAGTTTCCAGAGCGACAAAATCGTCCTCTGTGTCTGCGGGCATTTCAGGAATACCTATATCACCGGCATTGCGTGCAGGTGCGGAATATCCACCGTCTTCAGCGTTCTTTTTAGATTCGCCGAATGTAACCTGATTTGCTACAACCTCGGTAACATAGTTCTTTTTTCCGTCCTGACCTTCCCATGTACGGGTTGAAATACGGCCGTCAACAATAATCATTCTGCCCTTTGTGAAATATTTTTCAACAAATTCGGCAGTTTTGTTCCATGCAACACAGTTGATGAAATCTGTCTGACGGTTTTCGCCGTAGCCATTGTCGATTGCAATTGAAAAACTGCAAACGGGTGTGCCTGAACCTGTGTGTCTGAGTTCAGGGTCACGGGTAAGGCGACCCATTAAAATCGCTTTGTTAATCATAAGCAATCTCGCTTTCTGTGCCAAATTTCTGCACAATTATTTCTCGTCTTTTTTGATGATAATGCTTCTGAGAACTCCGTCTGTGATACCGAACACACGTTCAAGCTCAGCCGGGAAATCGGCCTTTGCAGAGAAGTTAACCAAAACATAATAGCCTTCAGCCATATCATTGATAGGATAAGCCAATCTTCTGCGTCCCCATTCGTCAACGCTTTCAATTGTACCGTTAGCCTCAATCAATGACTTGAACTTATCAACCAATGCTGCTGTTTCTTCCTCGCTCTTTGTTGCGTCAAGGGCGAACAGTGTTTCGTACTTGTTAATAACTTCAACCATTTCATTTCACCTCCTTATGGACTTTGACTTTCGGCATGCCGAAAGTAAGGAATTTACTAACCAATAGATTATATTACAAATAAATCACCTTGTCAAGCATTTTAGAAAAAATTCTCATATTTTGTGTTTTGCCATCATACAATTAAGGTAAAAATATGTGCAAAGGACAATGGATATGAAGTATATAACAGTTTTTTTGATATCGGTGATTTTGCTTTTTCCTGTTTTGCTTGCCTTGTGCCTGCCGCGAACGGTTGCACCGCAAGAGGCAAATGGAGCATATGGGAATAGTGCGGAGGAGGTAACTGTTACCTGCCTTGATGTTAAAACGGGCAAGGTGTCATCGGTGGGGCTGGAGGAGCATTTAGTGGGAGTTCTTGCGGCAGAAATGCCTGCGGCGTATGATTCCGAGGCACTGAAGGCTCAGGCAGTGGCGGCACGAAGCTATATTTTAAGCAAAATGAATGCTCCCAATGCTCAGCATCCCGAAGCCACAATTTGCACCGATTCCACCCATTGCAAGGGGTGGCTGTCGAAAAGTCAGGCAGAGGGAAAATGGAAATCCAATGAACGTAAAAAGTATTGGGAAAAACTTAAATCAGCGGTTAAGGATACCTGCGGCGAGTATATGATATATGAAGATGCGGTGGTAGAGGCGTTTTTCTTTGCCACAAGCGGCGGAAAGACCGAAAATTCTGAGGATGTGTGGAGTGCAAGTCTGCCCTATCTGCGGTCGGTTGAAAGCCCCGAGGATGAAAAGGGTACAAACTATCACTCAACGGCGGAGTTTACCTTTGATGAGTTTTATTCAAAGATAACCCCTTATGTGGGAAGTGTTCAAAAAGACGGTGCGCCGTCAGTTTCTGTGCCAAAACGGACCCAGGGCGGAAGTGTTGCGGAAATTACCATTTGCGGAAAAACCTTCAAGGGCAAGGAAGTGCGCAGTATATTCGGGCTGAAATCTGCTAATTTTACCGTGACGGTTTCGGACGGAAAGGTCGCATTTGACGTTGTGGGTTACGGTCACGGTGTTGGTATGAGTCAGTCAGGAGCCAATGAAATGGCAAAAAACGGGAAAAAATATACAGAAATTCTTCAACATTATTATACAAATATACAAATTGTCAAAATGTAAAAAATATGCTATAATTAACTTAGAAAGAATGAAAGAAAATCGCCACAGCAATTTTCCCCCATAATTATTCACTATTCATTCTTCATTATATAAAGAAAGGCAGGGTATCACTCTATGAAATCTATTATTACTTTAGGAAGACAGCTTGGTTCAAGCGGAAAACTTATTGGAAAAGCTCTTGCCGAACAGCTTGGAATTCCATTTTATGACAAAGCACTGATTGCACGCACAGCAAAAGACAGCGGTCTTAGCGAGCATCTTTTTGACGGAGTTGAAGAAAAACCAACCCACAGCTTGCTGTATTCGCTGGTTATGGGCGTTCAGTCAACTAAAGGTCTTTATTATCAGTATAACGATATGTTAAACGGCGACAATATTTTTAAAATTCAGGCAGATGTTATCAGGTCTATTGCTGACGAGGGCCCCTGTATTATTGTAGGGCGCTGTGCCGACTATATCCTGCGTGACCATCCGCACCTTATCCGTTTGTTCCTTTGTGCAGACGAGGAGCATCGTATCAAAACCCTTATGGAACGTGACGGTATGACCGAGAAGGAAGCAATTTCAGCAGTTAATAAGGCAGATAAACGCCGTGCAAATTATTATAACTTCTATACCAACAAAACCTGGGGCGATGTTAAGAACTACGACCTGTGCCTTAATACCGCTGATTTGACCCAGGAAGAATGTGTTAAAATTCTTGTGGACTATATTGCTAAAAGAGAAGCATACTTCCATGATTAACAGCAGGGATGGTAAAATTGCCCGGACCGCAAAAAGACGGGACAGTTAAAATAGAATGTAAATTAGTATAAAAAATATATAATGTTGAAAAACCGCATTTTGCGGTTTTTCTGTTTTTATTGTCTTTTTGCTACGCGCAAACCTCGCCACTCGGTGTACACAAGTACACCTTCGGGTATCCCAAAGCTTTGGCTTTGGCTCGGTTTGTGTGTTCCAAATCAATTTTCCCTATCCCTAAAGTTGGTGCGAATAAAATTGACCTCTTTATGATATATATTAAAGAGGTGGTTTTTTTGTCCAAGCAGAATATTCTTCGCAGTGCTGCCGGTTTGATGATTTCCGGAATTTTTGCAAAAACAGTGGACTTTCTGTTCCGTGCCTATTATTCAACAAGATTGGGCAGTGAAGGAATGGGACTTTTTTCACTGGTTTTTTCTTTTCACGGACTTATCCTTACCTTTGCCACGGGTGGATTGGGGGTTGCGGTTTCTAAAACCGTTTCGGCGCTGTATGCGAAAAAAGACCGTGGCGGAATTAAAAAAACCATGACGGCGGCGCTTGTTTCTGTGTTGGTGCTAAGCTCTGCCGTTATATTTGCGGCTTGCATTTTTGCCCCGCAGATTGCCGGAGGCTTTTTAAAAGAGCCACGAACACAAAACAGCATTATCTTTCTTGCCCCGAGCATTTTGTTTATGAGCATTTCCTATTGCATAAAGGGGTATTTTTATGCATCAAGAAGGGTTTTTATCCCTGCATCTTCCGAATTTTTAGAGCAGGCGGTAAAAATCACCGTTATTACATATCTTTTAAATATCTGGCTGCCCAAAGGGATAGTTCACGGCTGTGAAGCGGTGTTCCTGGGCATTACAATCGGAGAATTTTCGTCCTGTTTGTATCTGACGGCGTTTTATGTAAAAACCACTCTTTCGGATAACCCTTTAACCGATGTTAAAAATCCTCTGCCTGCCCTTGCCCGTATTGCTCTGCCTGCAATGACATCATCTCTGCTTGGTTCGTTTTTAAGGATGCAGGAGGATGTTCTGATACTTTCGGGGCTACGCAAATCGGGCCTTGAACAAAGCCTTGCTTTAAGCGAATACGGCAGCATAAAGGGAATGGTTTTGCCCCTTATTGTGTTTCCCTTGTCGCTGATGTCTTCGTTTTTTACCCTGCTTGTTCCCGAAATATCAAGAGCTCAGGGAATGACCGATAAAACCCGTCTTAAAACGTTGATTGCACGGATTTTGCGGTTTACTCTTTTTGGCGGTTTTCTGGTTTGTACGGTTTTTGTGGCATTTGCAAAGGAGCTGTCTGTGTGGGTGTATTCTGCCCCGCAGATTGCGCGGTCGGTGCGGATAATTGCACTACTTGCACCTGTAATGTTTTTAGACTCGGTTTCCTGCGGAATCCTTAACGGTCTGGGAAAGCAAACAGCACTCCTTGTATACAGCCTTTCCGACTCGGTTTTAAGGCTTGCCCTTATTTATCTGCTTGTGCCCAAGCTTGGAATAAAAGCGCTGTTCTTTGTTATAATTATCAGCAACATTTTTACTGTGTATCACACTTACAGTCAGGTAATGCGTTCTGCAAAGATGCGGTTTGAGCTTTCGGGATGGCTGCTGCGCCACATATTAACAGCAGCGGCGTGTCTTATCACGTTGCAGTCATTTTACACCTTTTTTCCCCAGGGAACGTCTGTATCTTCGCACCTTTCGGCAATGGCTTTTACTGTGGCGGTTTACATACTTTTCAGCTCCTGTTTATATAAGACTTTAAGGCAGGATATGTGCTGGTTCAGGGATAGAATGTTCCTTAATAAATAAACGAAAAAGTTTCTTTGAAAATGATGGATTTTGCCCTTTACAAGGGCAATCTTTTCTGCTAGAATGAAGGTAATTCTTACAAAGGTGAAAGGGGGATGGCAGACAAAACCCATAAGGCGTTTGGTCTGCAAGAGGGAAAATGAGCAAAAAAGCTATTATAAACGCACAGGTTGTGCTGGAAACAGGTATTATCTGGGACGGCACACTTATAACAGAAGATGAAGAAATCCTTGCTTTTGGAGCGAATATTGAAATCCCTGAAGACGCTGAAATAATCGATGCAGAGGGGGCATATGTAGGGCCCGGATTTGTTGACATTCACGTTCACGGCGGTGACGGATGCCATACGGCTGTGGACCCCATTCCTGCAGCCGAACATTTCTTGAAACACGGCGAAACCACCATCCTGGCAACCCCATCCTACAACTTCGGTTTTGAAAGGCTTATAAAAGGAATCCGCACTGTAAGGGAAAATCTGCCCAAACTCCGCAACGTTCGCGGAATGTATATGGAAGGCCCTTATAAAAATGCAAAATACGGTTCAATAGAAGAGGTTTACGACTGGGATGAAAAGCTGACTCCCGAATGGTTTGTTCCCCTGGTTGACGAAGCAGGCGACCTTGTGAAGGTATGGATGGTTGCCCCTGAAAGAGAGGGGATTGTTGAATTTTTGAAATACGCACGTCAGGTTAATCCTGATGTTAAAATTGCTATCGGCCACAGCCACGCAACTCCTGATATGGTTCGTGCTATGGGCAGTAAATACCGCCCCGCAATTCTCACCCATTACGGTTGTGCAAATCCGGTGCTTCCTCCCCTGAGTGGAGGCACAAGGGGCAGCGGTGTGGACGAATACGGTCTGCAGAACCCTGATGTGTTTTGCGAAATGATAAGTGATTCCTGTGCTATTCACGTTCAGGCAGCTAATCAAAGGCTTGTTGTTCACAGCAAAGGGGTCGAAAGGGTTGTGCTTATTACCGACAGCACGCCGGATAACGAGCCGAACCCCGAAAAATACGGCAACATCAAAGACCTTAATTTTGACAAAAACGGCGGCCTTTCGGGTAGCAAAATGACTATGGATCAGGCCTGCCGCAATGTTATGACACACACAAACTGCGGTATTGCACAGGCATTTATAATGGCATCGGCATCCCCTGCAAAAGCGATTGGAATGTATGATGAAATCGGTTCGGTTGAAATCGGCAAAAAAGCCGATCTGGTGTTTGTGGATGACAGATTCAATGTAAAAAAGGTTATGCTCCGTGGTGAATTGGTATATTAAAATATGGCATTAAATTAACAAGGTAAAGATGATTCTTACAAAGGTGAAAGGAAGAGGACAAATGGCTCAGTTAAGAAAAGAAAACAAGTACGATTTCAGAAAGAGGTTGCTTACCGTTCACGAAGCGGACATTCGCAACTTAAACCGTACAAAAAAGGAAAATGAATATGAACTTTCAGGCAGTATAAGCATCAGCATCCCTGAAAATGCAGGCGAAGTGCTGAAAACTGCGGCATTGGATTTTGCCGATTATCTTAAGGTATCTATGAATCTTAATGCAGGCGTTGTATATGGCGGCGAGGCACAGGTACGCATTGATTTGGCTGAAAATAAAGGCGTAGATATGGGCGAATATGCCATATACAAGGGCTTTATGATTACAACAGATGATGCCGGTATTGATATTGTTGCCTTTGATGAAAGGGGTGCAGGTCAGGCACTTTATTATATCGAGGATTTAATGACCTTTGCCAAGGCTCCTGTTATGGAATATGGCAAGATTGCCAAAAAACCTATGTTCTCACCACAGATGATACATTCGGGCTACGGCCTTGACGAATATCCCGACGAATATCTTGCCCGTGTTGCACACGAGGGCAGAGATGCAATTCTTATTTTTGCAAAGGATGTAAACAAAACTCCCTGCGGATTTGTTAACTTTAATCTGCTTATTCAAAGGGCGGCAAAGTATGGTCTTGACGTGTATGCATACAGCTATATGAAAAGCCCTGTCAGCCCCGAAGACCCTGCGGCAGAGGAATATTATGAAGGTACATACGGCAAGCTGTTCCGTGAATGTCCCGGTCTTAAGGGTGTGACATTGGTTGGTGAATCGGTTGAATTCCCAAGTAATGACCCCCACATTTCAAAGGGAACACACCTTGACACTGTTGTTGATGGAATTCCAACAGGCAAGTTCAGCGCAGGCTGGTATCCCTGCTATGACTATCCCATCTGGCTTAACTTTATAAAGAAAATCATCCGTAAATACAGACCCGATGCAGACATTGTTTTCTGGACATACAACTGGTGCGGTCAGCCTGAAGATGCAAGAGTAAAGTTGATTGACAGCCTTCCAACAGATGTAAGCGTTCAGGCAACCTTTGAAATGGCTGAAAGAAGAGAGTATGGCAATGCCGTTGGCCGTATTGAAGATTACAGCCTGTCATTTGAGGGCCCGGGCAAATATTTCTCAAGCGAAGCTGTTGCGGCAAAGAGAAATAATATACCACTTTATTCTATGGTTAACTCAGGCGGTCTTACCTGGGACATTGGCGTTGTGCCATACCTGCCCATGCCATATCAGTGGATGAGAAGGTACAAAAATATGATTAAAGCTCATGATGAATGGGGTCTTGTGGGACTTATGGAATGTCATCACTTTGGTTTTACTCCATCTATCATCAGTAAGCTGTCAAAGCACGCATTTATGGAACCCAGAGTGCCAATGGAGGAGCTGTTAAAGACAATCCTTGTTTCGGAATACGGCGAAGAAAACTATGAGGCGATTGACAAGGCTCTTGCTCTTTACAGCGAGGCTATACGCCACTATATCGCCTGCGATTCCGACCAGTACGGTGCATTCCGTGTTGGCCCTTCGTATCCCTTTAATCTGTCAACAGGTAAAGCACTTCCCCAGCCACTTGGTTGTATGCTGCCCTCTGACCCCGAGGCGCATTTTGGAAGCCGTATTGTTGAAATGACTTACAGAAACGTAGCAGACGACAGAATTTCACCTTTAGGAATGAGAATAGGCGAAGAGGTTAAATCTCTTGAAAAGATGCTTGAATTGATGGAAGAGGGAACAAAGCTTCTTTATAACCTTCCTGCAGAGAATGAAAAAACACAGGATTTAAAGGTGCTTGGACACTTTATAACCAACTGTGTTAAAACAGGTATAAATGCTAAAAAATGGTATATGCTCATTTGCAAAATGAATGTTGCAGATACCAAAGAGCTTCTCAGCAGTATATATGACCAGATGGAAAGCCTGCTTAACAAAGAGCTTGAAAATGTAAATGATACAATACCCCTTGTTGAGCACGATTCACGACTTGGCTGGGAGCCTTCAATGCTGTATATGACCGACAAATGGCACCTTGAATGGAAAATCCGTCAGGTGAGATATGTTATTGATTCAGAGATTGGAAAGTATCGTAAAGCTTTGGAACTGTAAAATTGGGGCTGTTAAAATAGTCCGGACCGCAAAAAGACGGGGAGATT
>JAZNVB010000098.1:0-2787 GCA_045592585.1 Clostridia bacterium | reverse complement strand
TTAAACGGTGCGACACTCATCGAGAATGCCGCACCGTTGCTTGCTTTTTGCGAAATCGTTCTCTACCGTACCCACGTACGCCGACGAAAACGATTTCACAAAATATACCTGCGTTTTTCGATGTCTTTGTCAGCGTGTCGACTTTATCGACACGCTAAAAAGACCACCAACGGTGGTCTTTAAAAATACAATGTTTAGTTTAAAATGTAAACATTCATTGGGCGTCTGCCAAATTTGATGGCTTCTGACCTTGTGTTATAGCAAAGGTCGATTCTGTTGCCCTTGATTGCGCCGCCGGTATCTGCTGCAATAGCTGCACCGTATACATACGAGCCGTCGGGACTTTCGATATAGAGCTTTGTACCCAGCGGAATAATACTTGGGTCAACAGCAACAATTCCGTAGCCTGCCTGTCTGCCGGTGGCTGTTATGCCATATGCAGGATGAGAAGGACTTTTACCGCAGCTTGATGCATCATATGCTGTTGCATTTACCGAGATAACCTTGCTGTATGCAAGACTTCCGCTACGGGAGGTCTGGATGGTTCCGGCTGATGCAATTTTATAACTGTCGATAGTCTTTTTGGGACCAACCTCTGTAATCTGTGCAACAGCATCGGTAACAACATCTTCCTTAATAGCTTCACGGGATACTTCTACGCCATCTTCAAAGTAGATTTTGTAGGAAACCTTTTTCTCACCGGGAGCACCCTTTTGAATAACCTTGCGCTGACCTGTGGCAAGTGCACTGTTTTCGCGAACGGTACTTTCATAAGGAATCTCTTCAACAACTTCTGTAACCTTTTCGTCTGTTCTGATAAGGGTTATTTCGTCAAATTCATTGACCTTTGCGGTGTATGCAGGAGTAATCTTGTCGGTTTCCTTTGGGTTGTAGCCAAGTTCACCAAGAATTTCCCCGGCAGTACGTCTGGTTGCAATATGCTCCACAGTGTTGCCCTTTTCGGTAACATATACGTGAAAGGCACGGTATATTTCAATTTTCATGTTATTCTTAAGTGGTGCATCTGCACTGACATTCATCATGTCGTTTACACCAAGGGTGATACCCTGTGACTTAAGAACATCTTCAACATATCGATTAAATGTAACAACTTCTTTCGCGGAATTCCTTCCGTCAATGATAACGACTTTCTTGCAGGTAATTAACACACTGCATACAATTACAAGTGAAATAACTGTGAAAATCGCAGACACCAGGATATTCCGTTTGGCTGATGAGGATATGTTAAGCATTCTATCCTTCAGACCATTCAGCATCCAATCACCTCTGTTTTTAAGATTTTTACGGCGGAAAATCCGTCGAACAGACCTCATTATACCCGAATTTTGACGTGAAAGTCAAATTTGATTATCCCGAATTAGCTTAAAATAAGCCTTTTAAACTTGAAAAACCGGCCCTCAAAAGGTGGCAAAGTTTAAAATACGCCCGTTTTCTCTCATTTTCTCCTGTTTCCTCAAGATTTATGGGGTAATTGGGAAAATGTGGAAAAACGGTTAAGCCTTGAACGGAATGCCATAATGTGGTAAACTGTATATATACATTGTAATATAAATTTAATGAAAATATACTCGAAAATAGGAAATTCAAAAGGAATAGTTTATGAAAAATATAACAATTTATTCATACGAAAGAGTTGACGATCTTCAGACAAAAAATAATTTGCGGCTTATCCAGAACCCCGGATGGTTTTGCTTTGGGGTGGATGCGGTGCTGCTTTCTCACTTTGCAGCAAAGACAATAAAGGTACATGCGGATGTTCTGGATATGTGTACGGGCAACGGTATTGTGCCGGTGTTATTGTCTGAAAAATCTGCGGCAGACCATATATGTGGTCTCGAAATTCAGGAATGTGTTGCCGAGATGGCAACGCGCAGTATTTTGCTTAATAATATAGAAGAAAAAGTCAGCATTGTCACCGGGGACTTAAAGAATTCGGTTGAAATTTTCGGAACCGATAGTTTTGACAACATAACCTGTAACCCGCCGTATAAAGAAAATCACGGAGGTCTTAAAAATGCTGATGAGGTTGTGACTATTGCAAGGCACGAGATTTTATGTAATCTTGAGGATATCATTTCTGTTGCGGCAAAATGCCTTAAGCCTTATGGCAAGCTGTGTATGATTCACCGTCCTGAACGTCTGGCTGATATAATATGCCTTATGCGTCAGTATCGTATTGAGCCCAAAAGACTGCAGTTTGTGCACCCGTCACCAGCAAAGACGGCAAATATGATTTTAATTGAGGGGGCAAAGTATGGCAACCCCAAACTGTTTTTAGAACCGCCACTTTATGTATATGATAATGAAGGAAACTATTCGGAGGAAATAAACAGAATTTACGGAAGAGAGGTGTCAAGATAGTGAACGGAATACTGTATCTGTGTCCCACGCCCATAGGAAATCTGGGGGATATGACCATCCGCACCCTTGATGTGCTGAAAAGTGTTGACCTGATTGCTGCTGAGGACACGCGAAACACTTTAAAGCTTCTTAATCATTTTGAGATAAATGTGCCCATGACAAGCTATTACGAACATAATAAGGCGCAAAAGGGTGGAATTATTCTTGAAAAGCTTAAATCGGGGCAGAGCGTTGCATTGGTTTCGGATGCAGGGATGCCTGCAATTTCGGACCCGGGTGAGGACCTTGTCAGGCTTTGCATCGATGAGGAAATTCAGGTTGTTCCCCTCCCCGGACCGTCGGCTTTTACAACGGCACTTGTTGCATCGGGTATGCCCACCGGCAGATTTTCATTTGAAGGGTTTC
>JAZNVB010000097.1:0-36531 GCA_045592585.1 Clostridia bacterium | reverse complement strand
GGTTAAGGTTAGCCATATTTATATTTGTTATGGTAAATTTTTGACTTCTGTCTTTCTGTATTCAATGGGAGTGAGTCCGTATTTCTTTTTGAACTCACGATTAAAGTTTCTTACACTTCCAAAGCCGCACTCGCAACAAATCTCAATAGCAGACAATTCTGTTGATACCAGCAATCTGCAAGCACTTTCCAGGCGAATTTTGTTGAGATACTGCATAGGCGACATTCCCGTTTCCTTTTTGAAAATCCGACACGTATATGCCGTGGAATATCCGCAGCTGACACTTATTTTTTCAAGAGTTACATCTTCAGAAAAATGCTTGTGTACATAACTGAGGGCAAGAGAAACGCCGTTTGCGGGAGCACCCATATTAAGCCGCTTTGTTGTTCGCAAAAACAATACCAGGACACGTTCAAATGCATTTTTCACGGCAATTTCGGTAAGAGCATCCTTTTTACGGTTTTCTGCATTCAGTATATTAAAAGCATCTATAAGTTCTTCTCCACAGTCAACAACACAGTCACCAATCATCAGCATCTCGGACAAAGCCCCAATAATATCTGCATTAAAATGAACTGTAACAGTTTTAACCGGTGCTTTTTTATCACCGGCATATGAGTGAACCGACGAAGGCGTAACAAACACAAGCTGCCCTTTTTTCAAGTGCACACATTCGCCGTCAAGGATGCAATCTATCTCGCCTTCTTCTATATATTCCATTTCAAAAAAATCGTGTCTATGAGCTTGTGAGGTCCAAAAAACATGATTGTGTACAGAAACTGCCGAAAGTGCATTAAGCTCTGTGTAATAATAGAAAGTGCATCTTTGGTATGCCATATAGTCACCTCAAAAATCAAAAAGCCATCATTACAGTAGAAACTAAAGCTATCGCCGCTGCAATATACTCAAGCTTTCTCACATTCTCATGTCTGATAGTGCTTATCAGCGTTGAGAAAACCATAACACCGCCGGTAACAAAAGGATATTGCACAGATCCTGGCAAATGTGCAACCGATATAAGCAGCAGCAAATCGCCCACTCCGTTTAAAACACCGTCGCCTGCACAATATAACAGTTTTTGTCCCTTAAGCAGAGGCACTTTATATCCTTTTGCAAACAACCAAATGCTGCAGATGATAACCGTAAAAATCCCTGAATAAAACATAAAACTTGTGCTGTCGGTATGGGCAAACCCAGAATTCTGGTGAACCATAGACAGGACACCCACTGTGCCGTTTAAAACAAAAACCAGCATATAATATATAATGGCTTTCTTTTCACTCTTGCCGCCCTGACCGGTAAATAAAACAGCAACCACAACAAGCAAGCAGCATATAATCTTAAATGCAGAAATACCCTCGTTGTAGAACAAAACTCCGGCAAGAAACGGTAGCATCATACCGCCAAGCATTGTAAAGACAGAATAAACCGAAAGGTTTGTTACCGAAAAAGCTTTTAAACTGAAATAAATCATAAGTATGTATGTCAGGGCATAAAAACCTGACAGCCAAAAACTGAACCAGGTAAACTGAAGTTTAAATCCCCCTAAAATCAGCATCATAACAATAACCGCAAGCCCTTTATATAAAGAAAAAGCCAAAGCCTCCTTTAAACCTGTTCCGCATTGTTCCTCATACTTTTGCTGACAGAAAAACTGAAGTGAAAACAGCATTGCCGCAATTATCAGCAAATAATAGTACATAACAATTCCTCCTTTTTCATTATATGGTACAGCTTTAAATACTTTTTGTCAAGTGTAAAGATTATACTTTCTATAAATTTTAAATACTTTTTTATAAATAAAAAATTGTACATTTTAAGACTATATTATGTCAAAATACGTCTTGAAAGTTTGTTTAATTCTGTGCTACATTTATTATAAAGGATGTATTAACGTGAAAAATCACGTTAATACATCCGGTAGAATTTATTGCACCGCCGAGCTTTTGTGCCTTTCAGGCAGAAAACGGCGATGTGCGTAATTTTCACTACACGCCTTATCTGCCCACAATATGATGCGCGTGTATTTTTAACTACTATTTGTGGGTAGAAAGGCTATGAAAATTAATATGTTAGACTTTAAACAACCAAATACTATCGCACTGTGTTCTGAAGGTAAATGGCGAATAGCATCAGGTGAGGTTTCTATCACCGACAACACAATATACCTGCAGACAAGCTGT
Source organism: Clostridia bacterium (assembly GCA_045592585.1). Lineage (GTDB taxonomy): Bacteria > Bacillota > Clostridia > Monoglobales > Monoglobaceae > SIG440. Next base: position 34,348 of record JAZNVB010000097.1, on the reverse strand, counting down.
GCTTCATGGATAAAAATCGAATGGAAGGCGAATTTCTCGCAAGATTCCCTTGTTCTTGGGGATGCCTGGGAACGTGCTTACGGTGATTTACGCTGGAAACCCATTATTGAGCCGGCATTTCATCCCTGGTATTTTTCGGTTAAAGATGGCGATGTAACAACCTGTATCGGTGTGAAAACCGGTCCAGCGGCACTTTGCTCCTGGACAGCAACCACAACAACTGTCACCTTGCTTATGGATGTTCGTTGCGGCTGTGCTGATACACAGTTTGACGGCAGAAAACTAAAGGTTGCAGAGCTTGTTTCTTTATCAAAGACAGGTGATACCTTTAGCATTATCAACGAGTTTTGCAAAATGATGTGTGACAAACCGGCTTTACTCAAAGAGCCTTTTTACGGTGGCGATGACTGGTATGATAATTATGGAAAAAATAACTTTGACAAGATTATTGAGCACGTAAAAATTCTTTCGGAATGTTCCCGGGGGCTTAAAAACAGACCATATCAGACAGTAGACGCCGGATGGCAGCCTTGCCACAACTGGTTCCCCAATGATCAGTACATAAGCGGGCCCTTTAACGGATGCAATATAAACTTTAAGGATATGAAGCTCCTTGCCGACGAAATACGTGCCCTTGATGTACGTCCCGGAATCTGGTTTAAGCCTCTTGAAACATTGGAATATGTTCCTGATGATGCAATACTGCGCAGAGAGAATAAAAACTTTAAGTTCCTTGACCCCTCTCACCCTGCCATCAAAGAGAAAACCATAGAAGACCTTAACCGTTTTGTTGATTGGGGATATGAACTTATCAAGCATGATTTTGCCTGTGTTGATATTTTCGGTCACTACGGACCTTTAATGAAGCAGTCCGTAGTTGAAGGTAAATGGTCCTTCTATGAAAAGAATAAAACAACAGCTGAAATTTCCACCGAGTACTATGAAAGATCAGCCAAAGCTGCAAAAGGCGCTATTATCAATGCTTGTAACACCTTCAGCCACCTTAGTGCAGGAATTTTTAATGTATTCAGAATTGGTGATGATATAAGCGGCTATGATTATAAACGAACAGTAAAAATGGGTGTAAACACCCTTGCATTTCGCGGTATGCAGCACAATGCACTTTATGCCGCTGACCCCGACTGTGTTGCTATAACAAGCAAGCTTACTCCCGAACAGATAGACGAATGGATGCGACTTGTAAAGTACAGCGGCACATCAATGATTGTATCGGTTGAAAATCAGTGTTATACTCCCCAGATAAGAGAAGCTCTTACAGAAGCTTTTGCACTTGTTTCCGAGCCTCACGAAATAGCAAAGCCTCTTGACTGGACAGAAACAGACCTTCCTACACGTTGGCAGACCTTTGACGGCGAGAAGGAATTTGATTGGAAATACTAATTGAACTCCAAACAAAAAAGCAACAAGCCAAAAACTTGTTGCTTTTATTTTTTTATTTAATTTTAGCGCTGCCTGACATTAAGGTAACACTTTCGGTTGTTACACTAAGCAGTCCTCGTTCAACATTGATTGCCTTATCAGTTCCGTCTTCAAGCTCAATCCTGCATTCGCAGGGTTTAACAGATGTTAAAAAGGGAATATGATTTGCCATTACAGCAAGGTCGCCCTCGCTGCCGCGCAGTGAAACCTTTACAATATCGCCCTCAAACAAATTTCCGTCAGGGGTTGATATAACAAATTTAAATGTCTTCATTATACCACCTTTTTCGCCTTTTCAACCGCTTCGTCTATGGTACCCACAAACAGGAATGCCGACTCAGGAAGGTCGTCATGCTTGCCTTCGATAATTTCCTTAAAGCCTCTGATTGTCTCAGAAAGGGGAACATATGTTCCGGGAATACCGATAAACTTTTCTGATACATGGAATGGCTGTGACAAAAATCTCTGAATTTTTCTTGCTCTTGAAACAAGGAGCTTATCCTCGTCTGAAAGCTCATCCATACCCATAATAGCGATAATATCCATAAGTTCCTGATATCTCTGAAGAATTCTCTGTACCTCACGGGCAACAGTATAATGCTCCTCACCTAAGATATCTGCCGAAAGAATACGGCTTGTTGACTCTAGTGGGTCAACTGCGGGATAAATACCCTGTGACGCAATTGTTCTTGAAAGAACTGTTGTTGCATCAAGATGGGCAAAGGTTGTGGCAGGTGCCGGGTCGGTAAGGTCATCCGCCGGTACATATACCGCCTGAATTGATGTGATAGAACCCTTCTTTGTTGATGTAATTCTTTCCTGCAGCATACCCATCTCATTTGCAAGGGTGGGCTGATATCCAACGGCTGAAGGCATTCTGCCGAGAAGTGCTGAAACCTCGGAGCCTGCCTGAGTAAATCTGAATATGTTATCTATAAAGAGAAGCACGTCCTGACCTTCCTCTTCACGGAAGTATTCCGCCATGGTAAGGCCTGAAAGTCCAACTCTCATTCTTGCGCCGGGAGGCTCGTTCATCTGTCCGTATACAAGGGTTGTGTTAGAGAGAACTCCCGACTCCTTCATTTCATTATAAAGGTCATTACCTTCTCTTGTACGTTCACCAACACCGGTAAATACCGAAAGTCCACCATGTTCCTTTGCGATGTTGTTGATAAGCTCCATAATAAGAACAGTTTTACCAACACCTGCACCGCCAAAAAGACCTATCTTTCCGCCCTTTGAATAGGGGCAGATAAGGTCGATTACCTTAATACCTGTCTCCAGAATTTCTGTGGAGGTTGAAAGGTCGGCATACTCAGGCGCAGGACGGTGAATGTCCCATCTGTCAACATCTTCAGGCGCCGGCTTGTTGTCAACCGGGTTGCCAAGAACGTTAAAAATTCTACCAAGAGTTTTTCTGCCCACAGGCACGCTGATTGCCTTGCCTGTGTCGGTAACAGCCGTTCCTCTGGTAAGACCGTCGGTTGATGCCATAGCTATACATCTTACCGTATTGTCGCCTATGTGCTGTGCAACCTCAACAGTCAAAGTTTTCTCGCCTATTTTCATTGTAAGTGCATTGTAAATCGCAGGCATGCTTCCGTCTTCAAACCGAACGTCAACAACCGGGCCCATAACCTGCATTACAATGCCTTTTGCTAAATCTGACATGATACTCCCTCCTTAAGCGCCGCTTCCGGCCACAATTTCTGTAATTTCCTGAGTGATTGCACCTTGTCTTGCACGGTTATATTCAAGTGTAAGGTCTTCAATCATCTCACTTGCATTCTTACCAGCATTATCCATTGCAAAACGTCTTGCAATAACCTCACAGGCAAAGCCTTCTCGTGCTGCCGCAACTATCTTGCCTGCAATGTATTCTTCAATAACCGCCTCAAGAATGGTCTTTTCATCAGGCTCATAGACAATATCTGCTTTCGACTTTCTCTCCGTCTTTTCAAGAGGTAACACCCAGTTGATTTCGGGGGTCTGTGTCATCATTGAAAAATACCTGGTAGAAACAATTCCTACTTTTTCATATGCACCTTCCTTGAACTCTGCGCAAATGGTTTTGGCAAGCTCAATGGCATCATTATACAAAAAGCCTTCGGTTTTAACAATCTCATGCCCATATCTTTCGCAGGTACGTTTGCCGATTGGAATAATCTTATCTGCCGCTTCTGCATCGGCAAGTTTGAATATATTAGAGTTGTAACCGCCTGCAAGACCTCTGTCACCGGCAACTACTATAAGACAAACTTTGCCCTTTTCACCGGCTTTCATATATTCGCTCCTCTCGCAGGATTTTGCTGATGACAACATCGAAATGGTATCGTCAATAGCCATAGAATATTCACGGCTTTTGTTCATTGCAATTGTTGCGCTGCGTATCTTTGCAGATGCTACAAGCCCCATCGCCTTGGTAAGATGCAATGTTGAATCCACACTTTTGATGCGGGTTTTCAAGCTTTTAATATCTACACCCATATTCTTATCCTCTCATCTGGTCGAGTGCTTTTTTAAGCATCTCAATATCCTCGTCATCACAGAAATTACTCTCAAATCTTTCGAGAAGATTGGGATATTCCGCTTCAAGCAAATCCGAAAGGTTCTTTTCGTAGTCTGCAACCTTTGATACTGCAATGTCATTAAGATAGCCGTTAATAACCGCATATACTATTGCAACCTGACAGCCTACACGTACAGGTGAATTCTTCTTCTGTTTCAGGACTTCAACTATTCTCTCACCAAGGGCAAGACGGTTTTTGGTATCCTCGTCAAGGTCGCTGCCGAACTGAGCAAAAGACTGCAGCTCTCTGTACTGAGCATAAAGAAGCTTGAGCTCGCCCGAAACCTTTTTCATTGCCTTAAGCTGTGCTGAACCACCAACACGGCTTACCGAAATACCGGGGTTAATAGCAGGCATAATACCTGCGTGGAAAAGCTCTGTTTCAAGGAATATCTGTCCGTCTGTTATTGAAATAACGTTGGTTGGAATATATGCCGAAACATCGCCTGCCTGAGTTTCAATAATAGGAAGTGCCGTAATAGATCCACCGCCATATTCGGGAGCAACACAAGCTGCTCTTTCAAGCAATCTTGAATGGAGATAGAATACATCTCCGGGGTATGCTTCACGTCCGGGTGGACGGCGAATAAGCAATGACAGTGCACGGTAAGCAATAGCATGCTTTGACAAATCATCATAAATGATAAGCACATCCTTGCCCTGCTGCATAAAATATTCTGCCATAGCACAGCCCGAATAGGGTGCAACATACTGAAGGGGCGCAGTTTCTGACGCAGAAGCAGAAACTATAATGGTATACTCCATAGCACCTGCATTTGTAAGTTCGTTTGCAAGCTGCACAACAGATGTATTCTTTTGTCCGATTGCAACATAAATACAGATAACGTCACTGTTCTTCTGGTTAATAATTGTATCAATTGCAATCTCGGTTTTACCGGTCTGTCTGTCACCTATGATAAGTTCTCTCTGTCCACGTCCAATAGGAATCATACTGTCAATAGCCTTTATCCCTGTCTGCAGAGGAACAGATACACTCTTTCTTTCAATAATTCCGGGAGCTTCAGACTCGATTGGTCTTGTTTCGGTTGTTGCAATGGGGCCCTTGCCGTCAATAGGCTGACCAAGAGCATCTACAACTCTGCCAAGAAGGGCATCGCCAACCGGAACAGACACTACCTTGCCTGTACGACGCACCTTTGTACCCTCTTCAATGTCATTTGTATCCGATAAAAGGGCAACTGCCACCGTTTCGCTTTCAAGGTTTTGCGCCATACCAAAGCTGCCGTCCTCAAATTCAAGAAGCTCACTTGCCATGCAGGCCCTAAGTCCGTAAACACGGGCAATTCCGTCACCAACAAGAATTACAGTGCCGGTTTCCTGCATTTCTATTTTTGATTCGTAGTTTTCAATTTGCTGTTTAATTATCTGACTAATTTCATCAGGTCTTGTACTCATCTGCTTATCACTTCCTTTACATCTTTAAGATGTTTCTGAATGCTTGAATCCATAACCTTGCCATCAATTTCGACAATCAGGCCACCCAATATTGAGGGTTCAACGGTATATTCAATCATTACCGTATGTCCACTCAGGTTTTCAAGCTTTTTCTTTAACGAATTCTTTTCGTTTTCGCTGAGTTCAACAGCACTTGTAACATTTGCATTTGAAATACTGTTTACCTCATTCAGCAATGCCTTGTACTGCACCACACAATCATTAAAATGTGCAACATATCTTTTTTCACAAAGAAGCTTTAAAAACGAAAGCACATCCCTGGGCACAGCATCAGAAAAAGCACTTTCAAGCGCTGCCAGCCTCTCGCTAAGAGGGATGCCGGGGGACTCAAGAAGTTCTGTATACAATGGGTTTTGTAAAAAGGCATCGGCAACTAAATCCAGAGCCTTTGCATAATCTTCTCCCAAGTCTTTCTCCATTGCCAGCATAAACAATGCCTGTGCATATTCACTGCTTATTCCACTCATTCTTCATCACCTATTTTCTCAATAAATGAATCAATCAAACTGCGGTGGTCCTCAGGATTGATCTCGCGTTCCAAAAGCTTGTTGGCAAGAGCAGTTGATACCTCAACGATTTCTCTCTTTATGCCTTCCTCTGCTTTTTTCATTTCAAGCTGAGCCTGAGTTTCTGCCTGGCGGACTATGCCTTCAGCCTGTTCCTTTGCCTTCGAAACAATCGCATCGCCCTGACGCTTTGCATTATTCTGGGCTTTTTCAATCATTTTATCGGTTTCTTCCTTAACGGTACCGATTTTCTCGTCCCAGAAAAGTTTTTCTTCTTCGGCAGCGCGCTTTGCATCGTCTGCAGCATTGTAGCGTTCATCCAGCTCTGCCTGACGTTTGCTGAGCATATTGTTAACCGGCTTAAAAAGAAACTTTTTGAACAGGAGAAAAAGAATAAGCAAATTTAACAGTGAAATCAATATCTGCCAAAAATTGACAGAGATAACTTCTAATGTTTGCATAATAAATTCCTCTCTGTATTAACCAAGTGTGCTCATAAGTATATCAACGAACATTCCGGGAGCAACAAACAAAAGCAGAATTGCAATAACAAGTGCATAAAGACCTGTTGTTTCTGCAATGGCACAACCCATAAGCATAGTTGTTGTTACATCGCCTTTGCACTCCGGCTGTCTTCCGATTGCTTCACAAGCCTTTGCCACTGCGTTACCTTCACCGATACCCGGTCCGATACCTGCTATCATAGCAGTACCTGCGCCAAGAGCACAACATCCTAAAATAATACTGATTGCGATTTCCATAAAAATACCTCCACTTAATTTTTGCACCTTAGTGCTTTTTTTGCTTTTCTTTCCTGATAAAGGTCGAGAGGAAATCCTCCCGAAATATACAGCATCGTAAGCATTGCAAAAATATATGCCTGCAAACATCCGCTGAATATGTCAAAGTAAATTGATAAAATTGCGGGCAGACCAATCTGCAAAAATGGGAACTCCCCTAAAAATCCCGGCAGTGCACCAAATACTATGTTTGACAATCCCTGAAGTGCCGATGCAACAAGAATTCCAATAACCGATCCCGACAACACGTTTCCGTAATGACGAAACGCCATTGAAATAGGTGTTGCAATTTCGCTGATTACATTCAGTGGTGCCATCAGCACCGGATTGGCAAAGCTTTTTATATATTCTATCGGTCCACATTTCATTTTGTAGTATGTTATCAGAATGAAAACAAGAATCGCCCAGCCTGCCACCACATTGATGTCAGACGTAGGAGCATACAGACCAAAAAGAGTTATTAAGCTCGAAAAAGCGGAAAGACCTAATATTGCAGCAATAAATGGTGCAAAGGAATGAAAATACTCACCCATATTTCCGTTAACAAGTGCATGCGACTTTTCCACTATTAACTCTGCAAAATGATGTCTTTTCAGCCATATCCCCTTATTTATACCGTGTGTGAGATATAAACACAAAAACAGCATAGAAACAATAACCGCCAAAGAGTGAATCTGTGATTCGGTTATCGGTAAATTCTGAATGGGCATTGGAATTGTGAAATAAATCTTTGCACCCGATATAGTAATTCCACTTGATGGGGGTGTTGTTAAAATCTTGAGAGTAATACACAAAAACACAGGCAATGCCATCATTACAATATAGATTATATCAACCATCTTAAACCGGAGTGTCATACGTTTCATTTTTCTGTCACTTCCTTATTCGCTTTTTCTTTTATGAGAGGTCTGAAAGCAACTGCTATTCTCGGGAAAAAAACCGGCAAAATAACAGCCAGAGTATTAAACCACGGCAATACAACGCCTATCGCAACTGCAGCAAAAACAGCAATATTTCTCATACTCTGTGATGCTCTCATAAGCTTGGCAGCATCGCTTTGCTCCATATCAACTGCTTTCTGTACAGATATTCCCATAAAATAAAAATTAAGAACCGCAATTGCCAACGAAAGCAGATTGCCCAAAATAACGGTGTAATCCCATCTTCCAAGAAGAAGAAATATTGCCTGCATAAGCACACTTAAAATCAGTGTAAAATATGCAATATATCGTGTTTCTTTCTCTACAACACTGTTTGCCTTTACCATTATTTTCTCCTTCCTGAAAACATAATACCTACCATTTATTCTTGATAGAATAAGTTAAAATTTCATATATAAACCAATTTTTCCTCATTCTACCATATATTGTGTGTATTATATCATACTAACACTACTGTGTCAATCATTTTTCACATTTATCTTCCCATAATCTTGTAATTTTTATTCCTTTATGATATACTTATAATGAGATATTTTGCATAAGGAGGTTTGCTGATATGGCAGGTGTAAAAATCCTTCATACAGGAGATTTTCATATTGGCTCATCACGATCGGGCGTAAGTTCAGGTCGGGCAGAGTTAAAAAACACTTTTGTTAAAGTTATCAACATTTGCAAGGCAGAAAGCATTGATTTTCTGCTGATTTCAGGTGATCTTTTTGATACTCCCTTTCCTGACAGTGAAACAACAGACGAAATAATCGAAGCTATGTCACAAATCCCCGACACAATTATAGCCATTTCCCCTGGAAACCATGATTATGCTTGCCCAGGTTCGGTGTGGCTTAAAAATCAGTTCCCCGATAACGTTATTATTTTCACCTCGTTTATGGAATATTATGATTTTGAAGAGAAAAACGTAAGACTCTTCGGGGCTGCATTTACCGACAGATTTGAAAAAATTCCTCAGCTTACCGCAACCCCTTCTCTAAGTGAAAATATGATTAACCTTTGCGTTCTTCACGGACAGACCGTATCTGCACTTGGCGAAAGCGAATATAACCCCATTCCTGTCAACACAATTGCAGAGTGCGGTTTTGACTATCTTGCACTTGGGCATGTTCACAAGCGCAGCGAGATACAGAGATTTGGCAACACCTTTTATTCCTACTGCGGATGTCCCGACGGCAGAGGTTTTGACGAGGACGGCAGCAAGGGTATATATATGGGAACAATCGAAAAAGGCAGATGCAATCTTGAATATGCTGAGCTATCATCCAGAAAATACATTTTTGAAAGCCTTGACATTTCCGGATGTGAAACTACAAATCAGATATCTTTAAAAATTCTGTCGTACATAAAAGAAAAGTATCCCGATAGCTTTATGAACAATCTGTACAGAATATCGTTGGTCGGAACTGTCAGCACAACCTATACTCCCGATATCATCCGCATTGAGGATGTCTTAAAGAGTGAGGTTGCATACATCCGTGTGTATGATAATACCGAGGCAAACCTTGACAACATTCCGGAATTGGTGTCCGAAAGTTCATTCCGCGGTATATTTGTTCAAAAACTGCTTGAGATGCAAGCCGGAGCAAGCGATGCCGATAAAGAGCTTTACATCAAAGCTCTGCGTCTTGGCCTGAAGGCTTTTGAAAGAGAGGTGACTTTGGGTGATAATTAAGAAATTTGACATTGAAGGCTTTGGCAAGTTTTCAGGTCGTGCCATTGACTTTAAACCGGGCTTTAACCTGATTTTTGGCAAAAACGAAGATGGAAAGTCAACCCTTATGTCATTTATCAAGCTGATGTTTTACGGCGGCGGTGGTGCCAAGGGTAGTGATATTTCAAAAAATCTGCGAAAAAAATACACCCCTTGGAGTGGTTCTGCAATGTCAGGTGCAATCGAATTTGAATCCAACGGCACCGAAATCAGGCTTCACAAAGAATTCAAAAAGACCGCGGCAACCGACATAACCACAGTTTATGACATGGGCACAGGCGAAAAACTTTCTTATCCCGCATCAAGCGAAATGGGCCGCATCTTCTTTGACATGGAGCAAGGCGAATTTGAACGCAGTGTGTTTATTGATTGCTTCGGTGGTTTTTCAGGTGATGCGTCCGGTGACAGTCTTGCCATGCGAATTGCAAATCTCTCGGTATCGGGTGACGAAAATCTCTCTCAAGGCACCATCAGGGCGCGAATTGACTCTGCCCGAGAAGAGCTTGTATCCAAAAGCGGCAAAAAAGGCTTGCTTGTTAATGCTCAAAGTCAACTTGATCAACTCAAAATTTCTCTTGAACAATTGATTGACCAAGCCGAAAGTCAGCATACCCTGATGGCAGATATAAGTAATATAAAGAACGAAATATCCGAACTTGAGTCGGCAATTGAAACAGCCGAAAACCTGAGCAAAGTTGACACAGCAAAAAAGGCACTTGGTGGCTATACCACTCTTCTTGAAAAGCTGAATGTTAAAAAGCAAGTTCAGGATAAACTGGCTGACCGTTCCCTTTCTTTGAATTCAGCAAAGGAATTATTGCAGAAGTGTAAAGAATTAAAATCAAGAATGGCTGCAGGATATAATCAATCCGGCACCTCCTCTGCTGTGATTTCTGACAGTGAATACGGACGGCTTTTAGATAGTAAAAAAAGACTTGATATGCTTGACGCCGACGAACAGTGCATAAAAAATTCTGTCAGCCGCGCTAGAGCAAATCTTGATTCACGCATTGCAGCCGAAAAGAAAAAAGGCAAAACCATAGCCCTTTCGGTCGGCATTGTCGCCATTGCAGCAGGTCTTATAGCTATTGCAGCTTTACCTTCATTATTTTATATGGGCATTGTTGCAGGAGCTGCAGGGTTGATTGTTTCCTGGTTTTTGTTCAAAGCCTCTGGCAAGAACGTTTTAAACAAACTTTCTGTTCAACTGTCACGTCAGGAACTTGAAAACAACCTGCGTATGCTGTCCTTCTATTATGAAGGAATTTCCGGCAAAACTCTTGATGAACTGCTTGCCGAGCTCAGCGAAAGACGCACCGAATACGAAACCGACATTTCAAATAAGCTTGCTTATTATGGCTGTGGTTCTCTTGATGAACTTGGCGAAAAGACCGTTAGTGCCCAAAACAGCCTCTTCGCTTCTGCTACTGCAGAAATTAACCAGCTAAAAAAACAATTTACTGATTTTATTTCTCAGGTACATCAGGTCAGCACATTTGAGGAAGCCAGTGCCATGTTAAATGAAATTGATGATGATGTTTTAGCAATTGATGCTCTTGACCGTGAAATTTCTATTCTTTGCCATGCCCTTGGCCATAGTAATGCGGATATCACATTGGCTCAAAATAAAATTTCTGAACTTAGTGAATTTATAGAAAAAACTCCCGTCGGCAACATATCAGACATAGATATTGCAGATGCTAAACCAAAGCTTAATCATCTGCGCAACACACTTGGGGAACTGCAAAGTCAGATTTCTGTTCCGCAAACCAGTGAGCATCAACTGACAGCACAAATTGAGGAATGTACCAGTAAATTAAATGAATATTCCGAAAGATATAAGATACTTGAAATTGTATCAACTGCAATGGAAGCCGCATCAAGTGAAATGAACAAAGGTCTTGGCTCGCATCTTAGCAAAAAGACGGGCGAATACCTTAAAATGATGTCAGGAGGGAAATACAGTGATGTTCTTGTATCCCGTGATTTGAGTGTAGAAGCACGAGCTTCGGCGCAGGAAGGATTTCATCAGTGGAAGTACCTTAGTTCCGGCGCGATTGACCGTGTTTACCTTGCTCTGCGACTTGCTGCAACAGACATCATTGCCCAAAAGCACAACCCCGTGCCTTTGTTCCTTGATGACATCCTTACCCAGTATGATGACGAAAGCTGCCGCAGCACCATGGAATTTTTAAGGAATTACCTTGAAGCTTCCGGCTCGGTTTCGCAAATCTTTTTCTTTACCTGCCACAACCATATTGCAGATATTGCAAAAGAAATTATACCTGATTTAAATGAGATTATTTTGTAACGGACATTAAATAAATGTTACTTTATAATAAGAAATTACATAATTTCCTATTATAAAAGAAAGGATATACTTATGACAATTACTTATGAATTTGAAGGCTCACTTTATGTAAACGTAACAAACAGATGCAGCAATGACTGCACCTTTTGTCTGCGAAACAATCACGATGATGTAAACGGCAAGGACAATCTGTGGCTTGACCGTGAGCCAACAGTTGAAGAAATCAAATCAGACTTTCAAAGACGGGATATGAGCAAATACAGTTCCATTGTGTTCTGCGGCTACGGCGAACCCTTAATGCGGTTTGATGATTGTATGAAGGTTGCAAAGTGGCTGAAGGAAAACTACCCCCACCTTCCCATTCGCATCAACACCAACGGTCAGGCAAATATGATAGAAAAACGTGATGTTACCCCTGAATTTGACGGCATTATTGACAGTGTTTCAATCAGTCTGAATGCCTCAAATGCAAAACGTTATGATGAAATCTGCAAAAGCTATTTTGGAGAAGCCGCATTTGAGGGTCTGCAGGAGTTTGCACGTCTTGCAAAACGTTTTGTTCCCAAGGTTATATTATCAATTGTTGACCATGACATAACTGCCGAAGAAATTGAAACCTGCCGCAGTATTGCCGAAAAATGCGGTGTTGATTTCAGAGTTCGTGCATACATTAAATAACAGAATAACTATTATACTAAAGGAGGTGACCGTGCCGTGAGTGATGTTTCATTTGAAATAAAACCCGTAACTTTGCAGGATAAACCCATTCTTGATTCTTATTTCAAAAATATCCTTTTTAAGAATTCGGAATTTACTTTTACCAATTTGTTTATATGGCAAAAATCCTATGATATCCGCTATGCCGAAGTTAACGGAACACTTTGTATATTTTCACGTCACGGGAATGACCCAGAAAGTGTTAATCTTATGGTTACTGAAAACAATATATCTGCGGTTATTTGTGAGCTTCTTAAATATTTTGAGCAAATCGGGCAACCGCCATTTATCCGCATCTTTGGTGCAGAGCAGAAAAAACTTTTAAAAGAAAGCTTTCCCAATATGTTTAAATACGAAAAGGATATTGACTCCTTTGACTATGTATACAGCGTTCAGGACTTAATAAATCTCCCCGGAGGAAAGTATCACGCAAAACGTAACCATATTAACAAATTCAAGTCACTATATAACTACAGGTACCACACAATGACACCGGACTTCCGCGAGGATTGCCGTGAAATGTTTGCCCGCTGGTGCGACAGCAAAAAGGACAGCATTTCAAACATTGACGAGCAGCTTGAGGCTGTTAACCGCCTTCTTGACAACTGGGAAAAGCTTGATATAGCAGGCGGCTGCCTTACTGTTAACGGCAAAATGGTAGCCTTTTCATTTGGTGAGGTACTCTGCTATCCCGAATCAATTGTAGTAATCCATCTTGAACACGCCGACACCGATTTTCAGGGGAGCTTTCCTATGATAAATCAACAGTTTCTTGAGCATCAGTGGTCCGACTTTAAGCTTGTTAACCGTGAGGAAGATATGGGACTTGAGGGTCTGCGAAAAGCAAAAAAATCTTATTATCCAATCTTGATGACCGAAAAATATATTGCAACACTAAAATAAAAATCATAATACGGACAACTTGTGAATACAGTATACAAAGTACTTTATTCGCAGAGGTGTTGCAAAATGCATTTTGATATAACATCAATCCTGGCATATGCCGCAAGTCTTTTGCTGCTTTTTGTTTTTTGCCGTGTATTTATAAAACCTATCAAATGGATGCTTAAATTACTCATCAACGGTATCTTAGGCGGTCTCATCCTTGCGGCTGTCAACTTTGCAGGCGGCTTTGCAGGAATTACAGTAATTATCAACCCCTTATCCTCTATCCTATCAGGACTTCTTGGGGTACCTGGAGTAATACTTGTTATTATACTTCAATATTTATTATAAAAGGATGTGAAAGAAATTTCCTTCACATCCTTTTTTTGTGCTATTCTATTGTTTTTTCCAACTGTTCTATCCAGTCTTCCAGAACAGTCATTGCCTCGCCATAAGCTGTCCAATTGCCCTCGGTATTAGCCTGCTTCGCACGCTTGAATTCTTCCACCACTTTCCTTGCTGCGGTGTTATAATCAACAGCCTCCTGCGTTGTGCTTTCATCCTGCTGACCTTGTTCGCTGTCGGTATCATCTTCAGAAACTGCTTCGCCAAACAAAGTATGCAAAGCCTCCTCAAGACTGCTTTTCATAACAATTTTCTCTTCATAAGCAACCACCACCTGCTTAAGTTCAGGCAAGGCCGACTGATTGTTTGATGCGATATATATAGGCTCTACATAAAGTATAGAATTTTCAATGGGCACAACAATCATATTGCCGCGGATAACTGTAGAGCCACCCTGACTCCACAAATTAAGTTCCTTTGAAATATTCATGTCCGAATTGATACGGTTCTCAATCTGCAAAGGTCCGTATACGTTAATATCTTTAGGAAATTTGTAAACCTGAAGCTTGCCGTAATTATCCCATTCGTTGCAAACCGCCAGCCACGCCACCATATTGTCCTTGTTGGTCAGTGTATAAGGAACCGTAAGCAGCAGCTCTGACTGATCGCTGCCTTCAAGACGCATCATGTTATAATATGCAGCAATTTCCTGCGGTTCAGCACTGTTTCCGTACCTTTCCCTTGCAACAACCCAAGTATCATTTTTGTTATAGAATGTTGTAGGATTGGACAGGTGATATTTGCCGTACATATCCGACTGCACCTTAAAGATATATTCCGGATACTTGATGTGCATTTTTATACCGTCGGGGATTTCTCCTTCTGCAAACAAATGCGGATAAATCTTGCGATAACTTCTTACAATCGGGTCACCCTCGTCAGCAACATAAAATGTTACATCGCCGTTGTATGCGTCAACCACAGCCTTTACGGAATTTCGTATATAATTGAATTCTCCTCCGTAGCTTTGCGCATAAGGATAGTAAATAGTGGTTGTATACGCATCTATCACCCACTTTAAAGTGCCGTCATCATCTATAATCATATATGGGTCGGTATCATATTTAAAGAATGGTGCAACTGTTTTTGCTCTTTCAATAATATTGCGGTTAATTAGAATTCTGCTGTCACTTGAAACCAGGTCCGAAACCAGCAATCTTACATCCCCGTACTTGCCGGCAAAAATAGCTCTGTTAAGGAAGTTTAATTTAAGACCACCACTGCCATCGTATGAAAACTCAATGTCCTCCTGACCCGCTGAATAGTCAAGCTCTTTGTACTTTTCATTTCCTACAACAACATAATCGTTGGTCAGTTCGCCGTAATAAATTCTAGGCTGCGTAATCTGTGGTATTCCTTCTTCTGATTTAGGTGGAATATCCTTTATCAAAAACTGTGGCTGACCCTGACTTGTTACCTCGTTGATAACATTCATCGTTACACCAAAGCCGTGTGTATATCTCAAGGTGCGGTTGATGTATGTGTCAGCACTGTCGCTGAGATTGCTTTTGGTAATTTCACGGGGTGTTATTGCCACCGCAGTCTTTTGACCGTTTATCACATATGGCACAACATCCGTCTCGTTAAATGTATAATAGTTTCTTATACCCTGTATCTGGTTGAGCACAGTGAGATTGGTTGATAGATCAAGAATTCTGATGTTATCAGTAACCTCGTTATGCTTAGCAACATCCGTTGCCGTTAAGTCATTGTTTACATCAAACTCAACCTCAGAAATCCCATCAAGACCGTAAGCCGCCTGAGTGTATTCGATATTTGCAACAATATTGTTCTGTTCACGGATTACCTCGTTGGGTGATACAATAACAGCCTGCACCACAAAAGCAACTATCACCGCCAGCAACCAAAATGCCGGGTAGGCAAGAATTGTTTTAATCGCATTAGCCTTTTGGGATTTAGCAAGAAAAACAGCAGACATGGCAATTATAGCAATAAGCAGTATGGGTGCTATCCGGTAATAGGTGAGCCACACTGTTTTAGCAGTATAACCCGCACCGCTAAGTTCACCAAAGCTGTCATATAAAATACTCTCTGCCCTGAGATTATAAGCAAAGCAATTTATTATCAGCCATATACCAACATTCACACAGTTGTGAATTGCGGTTTCTTTAAAGTTAAATAGCTCCTTGCCCGAATATTCACCTAAAACGGTTCCCAAAAACCAATATGCCACCAGTATAAATACCGTTATAAACAGCCATATTCCCGAAATTGAACCTACAAGGGTAACAATAAAAGGTCTTTGAAACACATAATACCCAACGTCCTTGTCAAAAACAGGATCCGTCACACCAAACCATTGAGGGTTGGCAAATGATAAGAATTTCTCGCTTAAGGCACCGCTTATCATTCCACCAAGAACAAGTGCCGCAAGAAACGTTAAAAGCAGAGAAACCCCAAGAGAATCAAACATAGCCCTGTCAATATTTCGTACAGCCAGATTACGTCTTAAAAACAAAACGCTCAAAGCTATCGCCATAAATATAGTTGCTGAGCTTATTCCCTGCACAATAACCCGTGTAACCAGATTCTTGATAAAGATGGAAACATACTGTCCACCAATCTCCATTACACCGAGATATTCCATAAATCCGCGGCCGGCATAATAAACTAAAACAATTGCAATAGCCAGAATAAGAAATATGGTTGTTTTTTTCATAAATCTTTTATTATTTCCATCGCCATATGTTGTTTTGAAATCTCTAATATCAATCATTCGGCATCTCTCCCATCGGTTTCCATAAGAGCATCAACGAACTCCATTGGACGGAATTCATCAATATCATCAATCTTTTCACCAAGACCAATAAGTTTAACCGGAATGTTATATTCATTCTTGATTGCAAAAACAATACCGCCCTTGGCAGTACCGTCAAGCTTTGTAAGAATAATTCCCGTTATATCTGCAGCCTCTTTAAACTGTTTAGCCTGAGAAACTGCATTTTGTCCCGTTGTGGCATCAAGCACAAGCAAAACTTCCTTTGATGAACCCGGAAGTTCGTTGTTTAAAATCTTATAGATTTTTTTAAGTTCGTCCATCAAATTCTTTTTGTTGTGAAGTCTGCCGGCAGTGTCACAAAGCAGAATATCTGCACCACGATTTTTAGCGGCACATACTGCATCATAAATTACAGCCGCAGGGTCAGAGCCCTCCTGCTGTTTAATAATTTCAGCATCGGCACGTTCAGCCCACACTTCAAGCTGCTCGATTGCTGCTGCACGGAAGGTATCTGCCGCCGCAATAACAACCTTTTTACCCATCTGCTTATACATATAAGCAAGCTTGCCGATAGATGTGGTTTTACCTACGCCGTTCACCCCGATAACCATAATTACTGCCGGTTTGCCTTGCATCTGAACAGAATTGTCACCTTCGGTAAGAATTTCCGCAAGAATATTTTTAAGTTCCTGCTTAACCTGCTCGCCGTCTGTGATGTGATTTTCCTTTATCGCATCTCTTAATCTGTCGATAATCTCCATGGATGTTTCAACACCAAGGTCTGCCATAATCAGAACTTCTTCCAATTCTTCCATCAAATCCTCGTCCACCGACCTGAAACTTTTAAGAACATCCTCAATTCTGCCATTGATTACTTCTTTTGTTTTACTAAGGCTTTCTTTAAGTTTTCCGAATAATCCCATTACTCTGCCACCTCGTCAATATTTAATGATAACAATTTTGATATACCCTTCTCCTGCATGGTTACACCATAAAGAATGTTTGCCGCCTCCATTGTTCCACGTCTGTGGGTTACAACAATGAACTGTGATTTCTGGCTGTATTTTTTCAGATAGTCGGCATAGCGGTACACGTTGATATCGTCAAGCGCCGCCTCAATTTCGTCAAGAATACAAAATGGTGTTGGTCTGACCTTTAAAATTGCAAACAAAAGTGCAATTGCGGTGAATGCTCTTTCACCACCTGAAAGAAGGGTAAGGCTTTGCAGTTTTTTGCCCGGAGGCTGTGCAATAATATCAACACCTGTTTCCATAATATCATCGGGGTCGGCAAGCTCAAGATATGCCTGACCGCCGCCAAACAGTTCACGGAATACACTGTTAAAGTTCTTGCTGATGATTTCAAACTGCTCGGAGAACTGTTTTTTCATAATAATCATCATTTCGTCAATGATTTTTTCAAGCTCTCCCTTTGCTTTTTCAAGATCAACAGTCTGTTCTGTAAGGAAGTCGAAACGTTCCTTTACCATTTTATATTCTTCAATGGCATCAATATTAATATTACCAAGAGCTTTTATTTTACTCTTAAGCTCCGAAATTTTTGCAGTAGCCTCTTTTAAATTGATCTCTTCATCTGTTTTCATCTTCTGGGCATCACTGAAGGTAAGCTCATATTCCTCCCAAAGATATTCAAACAAACCATCAAGATCAGATTCACACTTTGCCTTTGATCCCTCAATCTTTGTCTTTTGCTGACCCAGGGAATACATCTTTTCGCGGATTTCTTTAACATCCTCCTGCAAATCCTTTGTCTTTTGGTCGGTTTCCTTGCGGGTATCGCCCAATTTTGCAAGTTCCTCTTCAAGCTCAACTGTATGAACACCCAACTCATCAAGCTTTTTGCGATTAGCTGCAATTTCGTCGTTGATGCTATCGATTTTCTGGTTTAATGCAACAATTTCTGCCTGCTTGATATCGTTGTCTGCAAGGATTGATGCCTTTTCGGTCTTAACTGCCTCAAGTCTTTCAATCTGCAAATCAATATCCTTTTGGTTGGCACTTTCATCAATACGCAAGTTTATAAGTGAATCCTGAATTTCCTTAACCTTTGCCGAAATTTCCTCTGATTCAAGCTGTTTTGAATCGGTTTCGCATCTAAGCTTTAACACACTTGTCTCAAGCTCATCGGCTGTTTTATTGCAAAGCTCAATATCAGCATTTATCTCTGCAGTACGGTCTTCAATTGTTTTTGCCTCCTGCACAAGCTGATTTTTGCGTTCCTCTGCTGCCTCAAGATATGTACGGCTGTGGTCGGAATCCGATTTGGCTCTTATGTATTCTTCATTCTTTGCCGAAATCAGTATTCTTGCATTCTCTGCACGGATCACGCTTGCCTGCAAGTTTTTCGTTGTTTCTGCTTTCTCTTTTTCAATATTATCAAGTTGTTTCTTTAACTCGTTTATTTCTATGGTAAGAGTTTCAATATCAGCTGCCCGTGACAAAAATCCCGAATTCTTGCCCAAAGTACCACCGCTAATTGCGCCACCGGGCTGCATAACCTCGCCCTCAATTGTTACAATTTTAAACTTGTGTCCACACTTTGCTGCCATTGCAATTGCATTGTCGATATTGTCAACCACAACTGTTCCGCCAAGAACACTGCCTACAACATCTTCATATTTCTTGTCATAGTCAACAATATCCTGAGCAAGAGCAATGAAGCCCTTCATTTTATCTGCGCCCTGAAGGTCAATGTTGCGGGGTTTTGATGTTGAAATGGGCATAAATGTAGCTCTGCCCAGCTTTCCTGCTTTTAAAAAGTTAATTGCCGCTTTGGCATCCTGCTCGGTTTCGGTTACAATATTCTGATTTACCGAAATAAGCGCAACCTCAATTGCTGTAACATACTTTTTGTCGGTAGATATAAGTTTTGATACCGGGCCATAAATCTTTGCATTTTTAAGTACACCGCCGCTATGAGCTGTCATAATTTCCTTAACGCTGCGGTTGTAGCCCTCATAATCGTTCTCCATATCCTCCAGCACACTTTTGCGTGAGTTTTTGCGGCTGAGTTCTGCAAGGGTCAGATTGCGTTTTTCGTTTAGCTCATCATTCTTTTCCTGACAAGTCTTCACTTCCTTTTCGGCACTTTCGGCATCTGCCTTTATTTCATCAAATTCAGCCGTCAGTTTTGCAAGAGCCGCCTCGATAATTTTATTGTTTTCCTCTATCCGGTTATGCTCAAGACTGTGTCTTTCAAGTTCTTCATCAACATTACGGCGTTCTCTTTCAAAATTTTCAAGCAGGATGTTATAGTTTGCCACCTTGCTTCTCAGGTCGCTGATTTCAGAGGTTTTTTCGATTATTTCATCTTTAAGACCTTCAAGACTTGCATTGTTGACTTCAAATACAGAATTGATTTTTTCAAACTCTGCCTCTGCTGCCTTAATTTTTTCAACCAGAGCATCATGTCTTCCGTCAAGCTCTTTTTGTTCTTTAACATAACCCTCAATCAACTCATCAAGCTGGCTTATGCCTCTCTCACTCTTCTCTATCTCGTCGAAAATTCTTTGAATGTTTTCTTTGCAGTGCTCAACACTTGCAAGTCCCAGAGAAATGTGCTGATTTTCGTCTGCGGTTTCGTCTGCTGCCAACTTTTGTTCACGACGACAGTTTTCCATTTCTTCTTCAATTTTTTCAATCTTGGCATACATTTCCTGTGTAAGCTGTTCCTTATCATCAATCTCCTTTTGAAGAAGGTCAATGCTGTTTGAAACACCATCCAGGCGGCGTTCAATCTCAACAAGCTCTGCACGGTATTTTATAATGGACGCAACCGAAACATTAACATCAATAACCTTCAGTTCGTCACGAAGGTTGAGGTATTTTTTTGCTTTTTCCGACTGAATACGCAAAGGCTCAAGCTGGCCCGAAAGTTCTGACATAATGTCATTTACACGGGTCAGGTTGTCATTTGTTTTTTCAAGTTTCTTTTCAGCCTCGTTCTTGCGGTACTTGTATTTGGTGATACCTGCCGCTTCTTCAAAAATACGGCGTCTGTCCTCGGATTTGTTGCTAAGAATTTCGTCAATCTTACCCTGACCGATAATAGAGTAACCCTCTCGACCAAGACCTGTATCCATAAACAGCTCGTGAATGTCCTTAAGACGGCAAGCGGCATGATTGATAAAATACTCACCCTCACCATTTCTATATACACGGCGGGTAATAACAACCTCTTCGTAGTCAACAGGGAGTGCCCCCTCGCTGTTATCAAGTGTCAGCGAAACCTCTGCAAAGCCCTGGGGCTTTCGCACCTCGGTTCCTGCAAAGATAACATCCTCCATACGGCTACCACGAAGCGAACGAACACTCTGCTCGCCCATAACCCATCTGATAGCATCGGAAATATTACTCTTGCCCGAGCCGTTTGGGCCGACAATAGCAGTTATACCCGGATTAAAATCAAGATATATTTTGTCAGCAAAGGACTTAAATCCCTGCATTTCAACGCTTTTAAGATGCAAAAAAATTACCTCCTCTTTGAAAGCTCAAATCCGCTTTCTCTGATGTAAAATGTATTCTTAATGCCCAAAGGCACCAATCCCCCAAGATAAAATATGACATTTTATTATAACATAATTTTCAACTCTTGTAAAGAATTTATTTAACCAAAAACGCCAACCACACATTGTATGATTGGCGCATATTTTAGTTTTCTTTAAGTTCTTCTGGGATTTCTTCCACAGGCTCAGTTTTGCCTTTTTTAAGAACTTTCACTTCTTTCCCGTCAAGAATTTTAAACACCGGTTCTTCCGGAGTGCCGAACTTTGCCTTAATAAGACCTTTAAGAACAAATACCTCGGTAACTGTACCACGCTGACCATCATATTCAATCAAGGCACCCTTACCGGGAACTCTTTTAAGAAGGTCCTCGTATGCCGGCTGCTCATATTCAAGACAGCACATAAGTCTGCCGCAGATACCCGAAATCTTGGTGGGGTTAAGGGACAAGCCCTGGTCCTTTGCCATTCTGATAGAAACCGAATGAAAATCGTTGAGAAATGTTGAACAGCAAAGAGGTCTGCCGCAAATGCTGATTGCACCCAAGGTCTTTGCCTCGTCACGTACGCCCATCTGTCGAAGTTCAATCCTGGTGCGGAAAATTCCTGCCAGAGTCTTTACAAGCTCACGGAAGTCAACCCTTCCGTCTGCAGTAAAATAGAACAGAATTTTGCTTCCGTCAAAGGTATATTCGGTGCTGATAAGCTTCATATCCAGGTTATGCTCCTGAATTTTCTTTACTGCAATATCAAATGCCTCTTTTTCCTTTACCTTGTTCTTTTCAAGTTTTTCAAAGTCCGCCGGCGTTGCTTTGCGAATTATGGATTTAAGAGGTGCAACAATTTCGCTGTCATCAACCTCTTTGTTGGCAACTGCAACAAAACCGAACTCCACCCCCCGTGAGGTTTCAACCACCACACCGTCGTCGATGTTCAGCTTTTGCCCCTTGGGGTCAAAGTAATAAACTTTGCCGGCTTTATTAAATTTAATACCTATAACCTCAGTCATTTATTGCCTCCCAAAGCTCCACGCTTATACACTGTGCAATTTGCGCATAGCTTATATTTCTTGATAAATATTCGTTGTACTTCATTAAAATTTCAAGCAGTTTAACGGGCACTCCATCGGAGATTTTATCTGCAAGCCCTTTTATTTCAGATAATTTGTCAGGATTGGCGATGCTTTCCTCCTGCGATTGCTTTACATACATAATATCACGGAACAATCCCTGCATCATATCCATAAACAGTTTTGCGTCATCCTTATTATGTTTTAAAAACACCATAAGGTCATAAATTGAACGATTGCCCTTTTTTGACAGAGCCAAAACCCGCTGATATAACTCATCTCTTAGATTTATAACCTCGTCGGACTGTGCAAGTTCCTTTGCCCTGCCTATACATCCGCCACTCATCGCCGCCAAAGCTGTGCTCTTTTCACTTAGCTGCGGATATTCTGACACAATGTAATCTGCGATTAAGCCGTCTGCAAGAGGATAAAACTTAATGGGTACCGCACGTGAAAGAATTGTTGGCAAAAATAAATTTGAATTTTCTGCAATAAGAATGATGGTGCAATACTCAGGCGGCTCCTCAAGAACCTTAAGCAAGCTGTTTTGAGCATACATATTCATTGTGTCGGCATTGGGCACAATATAAATCTTGCGTTCCGAAACATAAGGCTTTATATAAATGTCCTTTTTCATGTTTCGCACAGTATCAACCAGAACATCTGTTGATTTTTTTGATTCGTCATACAGTTGATTGGTGATAATCTGCAAATCCGGATGGCTGCCCGATGCACACATAGTGCAATTTTTGCACGTGCCACAAGGCTCACCGTCCTGAGAATTTTCGCACAGTAGCAGCTTTGCAAACTCCTTTGCCATTGTCTGCCTTCCCACGCCACGTGGACCTTCAAAAATATATGCGTGCCCCACACGGTTTTCGCCGGCTGCAACTGTCAGCACATTCTTTACTTTATTATGACCCAAAGCGGCTGAAAGCATTACCCTACCATCCTTTGTGTATATTAAAACTTAATTCTCTCGCTTATATATGCAACAAGGTCATCAATCTTAACACGTTCCTGCTCCATGGTATCACGATGACGAACTGTAACAGATGCATCTTCCTCTGATTCAAAATCGTATGTGATACAGAAAGGTGTACCGATTTCATCCTGTCTGCGGTATCTTTTACCGATACTTCCTGCTTCATCGTATTCGCACATAAACTCTGCCGCCAGCTTTGAATATACTGCACCTGCGCCCTCAGCAAGCTTCTTTGACAAGGGCAGAACTGCAGCCTTAATGGGAGCAAGAGCCGGATGGAATCTCATAACTGTACGAATATCATTCTTCTCGGCATCGATAACTTCTTCGTCATATGCCTCAACCATAAATGCAAGAGTTACACGGTCTGCACCAAGTGATGGCTCAACGCAATATGGTGTGTATCTTTCATTTGTTTCAGGGTCATTATAATCCAGCTTTTCGCCACTGTGATTGCTGTGCTGAGTAAGGTCAAAATCTGTACGGTCAGCAATACCCCAAAGCTCGCCCCAACCAAATGGGAACATAAATTCAATATCTGTTGTTGCATTACTGTAATGGGAAAGTTCTTCCTGCTCGTGGTCACGCATTTTGATGTTTTCTTCCTTGATGTTCAATGAAAGCAACCAGTTTTTGCAGAAATCTTTCCAGTATTTAAACCATTCAAGGTCTGTGCCGGGTTTACAGAAGAACTCAAGCTCCATCTGTTCAAACTCACGGGTTCTGAAGGTAAAGTTACCAGGAGTAATTTCGTTACGGAACGACTTACCTACCTGACCGATACCAAAAGGAATCTTTTTTCTTGATGTTCTCTGAACATTTTTGAAGTTTACAAAGATACCCTGAGCAGTTTCGGGTCTTAAAAAGATTTCACTTGTGCTGTCTTCAGTAACGCCCTGGAATGTCTTGAACATAAGATTGAACTTTCTTATATCAGTAAAATTATGCTTTCCGCAATTTGGACATTTTATGTCCTGCTCGTTAATAAATTCAAGCATTTTTGCATCCGTCCAACCGTCTGCCGAAACACCTGCTGCATCTTCAATAAGCTTATCTGCACGGAAACGGGTTTTACATTCCTTGCAGTCCATAAGTGGGTCAGAGAAACCGCCAACGTGACCAGATGCAACCCATGTCTGGGGATTCATCAGGATAGCCGCATCAAGACCAACGTTGTATGGGCTTTCCTGAATAAACTTTTTCCACCATGCACGCTTAACGTTGTTTTTAAGTTCAACACCCAGAGGACCGTAATCCCATGTGTTTGCCAAACCGCCGTATATTTCAGAGCCGGAATAAACAAATCCACGGCCCTTACAAAGAGCAACTATTTTCTCCATTGTCTTTTCAGTATTTTTCATTTTATCACATTGCCTTTCCTGCTCACTGAATTTAAATAACTTCCGCCGTGAGCCTGCAGAATATTAAACGGATTTTGCTAAAATCCAAACAAGTACATAATTAAGTGTATTATATCATATATTCCAAAATTCTGCAAGTTTTTTTGTAACTATTTTTTCTTTTTCAAATATATCCATGCAGTGTTGAACATTTGTCGAAATATGTGTTATTATGTAGAATAGAATATGTAAAGGAGGATTTGCGTCAATGTATAAATCAGAACATATTATAACATTAAAACATTATCTTGTGTTGTCAGCTCTGGCTTTTACTTCTGGAATATGTCTTTCCTGTATCCTTTCTGCCGAACAATTGTTTGGCGTATTCCTTTCACTTATCTTTGTCCTGATTGCACTGCTGATAATTCTTATATGTAAGCGCTTTAACAAAACAGAACCAAAAATGCATATTAAACATTTACTGTTGCCTCTTTCCTTAATCGTCTGCACTTTGCTGGGTATGCTTCGTATTGTATCAGTAGAATACCTTTTCCCCAATAAATTGAAGGAATATGTTGGCAATGAATTATGGCTGTCGGGCACGATTTCGTCACCTGTCACAAAAACCTCAACCGGATATTCATATAGTTTTAACTTTGATGTGATACAGGCAAATGATAAGTACATATCTCCCGGAACAGTTGTTATGTATATCCCTGAAACCCGGGGCAAGCTTTTAAACGAAGGTGACGAAATCTGTTGTTGGACAAGGCTCAGCTATCCCTCACGGGATGATGATACCGACACCTTTGACTATTACACACACTTGAGGGGAAAAAATATATTCTGTATAGGCAAAACAGAAAACGCAAACAAAATAACTCTTAAAAAGCCCTTTCACCTTGTGACCTTTATAAAGGATATTGGAAATTTTGTCAAGATAAAAACCGTAACTGCAGTTGACGGTATTATTGGTATCGATGCAAGTCACGCAGCTGTGCTTAAAGGAATTCTGGTAGGCGATAAATCAAGTTTTTCAGACAAGCTTTATAACATCTTTTCAAACGCAGGTCTTTCACATATAGTTGCCGTTTCGGGAATGCATCTTTCCATTTTGTTTTCGGTTTTATCATTACTGTTTTTCAAAACACGAACCCACAAAAAGGTCGCGTATTTGATTTCAATACCAATAATTGTACTTTTTGTTGCTGCCGCACAGTTTACCCCATCAGTCTGCCGCAGTGCAATTATGATGCTTGTAATGATTTTTGCCGCCCTGACACATCAGCGATACACACCCATCAATGCTCTGTTCCTTTCAATCTCAATAATAACAGCAGTTGCACCCTATGCAATATTTTCAAAAAGCCTTATACTTTCATTTGGGGCAACCTTTGGAATTCTGGTTTACTTTGGTTATCTTAACCGTCTGCTAAAAGAGCTTATTCCACTCCCAGAAACTCATTCCACAAAAACAAACAAGTGTATCGCCGGCTGTAAACAGATGTTTTGCGCATCAATATCCATTTCAATTGCCGCATTTATTGGTACGGTATATTTTTCGGCATTGTTTTTTGGCAGAATTTCGTGGATTCAGTTTTTCACCAATCTATGGATTATCCCCATTGTTACCCTTACCTTTTGCATGGGCTTTCTCGCCTGCATGATTTACTACATAGTGCCAAAATTTGCCACAGCAGTATTTTATTATCCACTTAAGATTTGTCTTGGCATTATCCTTTCCACGGCTGAAACCTTTGGCAAGGACTGTTTTTCCATTAAAGTAAACAGCGAAAATATGCCGCCCGTAACCTTTATTGTGTACATCGGTTCCGCACTTATAATATATTTAATTCTGAAATTTTTTAATGATATCAGGCACGAAAAAACCGTCAATCACTAAATGGATTAACGGTTTTTTTATTAAAACTTATTTACAATGTTTTTAAACGTGTTGCCACGTTCCTCAAAGTTTTTAAACAAGTCAAAACTTGCACAGGCAGGTGATAGCATTACCACATCGCCTTTTTCTGCAACATCTCTGGCAGTCTTAACTGCCGCTTCAAACTCGCTTTCGCGGTAAATTGGCAAGCCGCCATAATTTTTTGCATTCTTCACAGCAGCCTCGATTTTATCAGAGGTATCCCCTACAAGAATGAGCTTTTTAACGTGTTCATTTACAACTGCACCAAACTCATCAAAGGGAATTTTTTTATCATAGCCACCTGCAATAAGAATTACCTTTTCATCAAATGCGTTAAGGCCTGCCGTTGTTCGTGCAGGACTGCTAGCAATAGAATCATTATAATACCTGACGCCGTCAAGCTCACGGACAAGCTCTATTCTGTGCGGAACCCCGCCAAAATTCTTTGCCACAGTTTCAACCGTTTCCTTTGATACATAATCCCTTGTTGCAGCAATTGCCGCCATATAATTTTCAACGTTGTGAATTCCCGGAATTAAAATATCATCAACATCTATTATCTTTTCATCGCCATAAAGGATACTGCCATCCTGCAAGTGTACAAGCGCATTGCCCTGCGATGAGAAGCTACGGTTCTCGCCCTTTGCCTCCTGACCGATTTTAGCTGTAATATCGTTTGCCAAATTTGTTACCAGAACCGAAGTTTCGTCCTGATATTTCATTATATTTTTCTTTGACTCGATATATTCATCAAAGTCCTTATGCCAGTCAAGATGGTTGGGTGTTACATTTGTTACAACGGCAACCCGGGGGCTTTTTCTCATTGAGAAAAGCTGAAAACTGGAAAGTTCAAGAACCGCCTTGTCGCCCTCCTTAATATTTTCAATCTCCGCAACAAGTGGCTTGCCGATATTACCGCCAATATGACAGGTATAACCTTCTGCCCTGAGCATTTCGCCAATGAGGGTTGTGGTGGTGGTTTTGCCGTCACTGCCGGTAACTGCAATAATTTCACAAGGACAAAGTTCAAAAAACAACTCCATTTCGGAGGTTACTTCAATTCCTTTTTCCTTTGCCGCCAAAAGTTCGGGCACATCCCCCCGCAAACCTGGGGTTTTAAAGATAACCTCACAGCCTTCAGGAATGTTTTTAAGATAATCTTCTCCCAGCACAAATTGGGTGCCTAAAGCAGAAAGTTCGGTATATATATCCCCTAAAGATGCGGCATCCTTTTTGTCGTGGGCAGTAACCTTTGCACCACCCTCAATCAAAAAGCGTATAAGGGGAATATTACTTACCCCAACACCAATCACCGAAATTTTTTTATCTTTTAAGGATTTTTTATATTCAAATACATTCATAATCCTCTGCTCCTTTTAAAAGATTATAATGAATGTGCCGTATGGGAAAACATTTTCAATGTTTTCCCGAGTCGAAACCCTGTTTTGACAAGGAATTTGCGTGGCAAATTCCCGGCACTTCGTTGCAATCATACGTGGCTTTCAAGCTGTTTGCTTGAAAGTTGCGAAAGTTCCTTCCGCTTAAAACGGCATTCTGCCGTTTCCACGATAGTGATTATTTTAAAAAACATTTCTCAAAGAACTAAGGCGGCTAACTCAAAGATTAACCGCCTTAGTAGAAGTTTAGTTAAAAATTATTCAGCGTCAAGAATGTCGCCCAGAGTAAATGAGCCTTCCTCTGTATATGATTCGTCTGCTGCAGCTTCTTCCTCAACCTTTTCAGCTTCTGCTACATAGTCAGGAAGAAGAACCTTTCTTGAAAGACCAATCTGCTTTGTATCGTTGTTGATTTCAGTAACCTGAACTTCAACTTCATCACCAATGTTAAGAACATCAGACGGCTTTTCAATTCTTGTGTTTGCAATCTGTGAAATATGGATAAGACCATCTACAAAAGGTGCAACTTCTGCAAATGCACCAAAAGGCAGAATGCGAACAACCTTACACTTGATGTTGTCGCCAACCTTAAGGTCTTTTGTAGCCTGGTACCAGGGGCTGTCTTCTTCCTTCTTGTAGCCAAGAGAAATCTTCTTTGCCTCTGCATCAACTTCCTTGATATAAACCTCAAGAGTGTCGCCAACAGCAACTACCTCAGACGGATGCTTAATTCTTGCCCATGAAAGTTCTGAAACGTGAACAAGACCGTCTACACCGCCAAGGTCAACAAATGCACCGAATGCAGTAATTGACTTAACTGTGCCTGTGTATGTCTTACCAACTTCAAGTGATGCCCAGAAAGCAGCCTCTCTTGCCTTCTTGTCAGCTTCAAGCTCCTTAACAAGAGAAATCTTACCTGTTTCCTTGTCCATATCCTTAATATATACTTCAATAGAGTCGCCAACCTTAACCACTTCTGACGGATGGTTAATGCGTGCGTCTGAAAGTTCAGAAATATGAATCAAGCCGTCAATACCACCAAGGTCAATAAATGCACCAAACTTGGTAAGTGACTTAACTGTACCTGTATACTTCTTGTTAACTTCTGCTGCTGCCCAGAATTCTTCTGCCTTTTTAGCGCTGAGTTCTTTTGCAACCGTCTTGATTGAACCAACTACTCTCAGACGACCTCTGCGGTCTTTATCCATCTTTATGATTCTAAATGAAACTTCGGTGTTAAGAAGTGAACCGAGATCTTCAATAAAACGTTCTGCAGCCTCAGATGCAGGGATAAATACCCTGATACCCTTTGCGATGGTAACAATACCGCCCTTAACAAGCTCTACAATTCTGCCGTTTAAAACGGTGCCTGCTTCGAAATCTTCACGAAGCTCCTGCAAGCCCTTCTCTGCATCGATTTTCTTCTTTGAAAGTGTAACGACGCCGTCACGGTCGCTAACGTGAACAACAAAAACGTCAACCTCGTCGCCAACCTTTACCAAAGACTTAAGGTCTGCTGAAGGATCGTTTGTCATCTCGTTTGCGGGGATAACGCCGTCATACTTACCGTCAATGTCCACCTGTACCTCTGTAGGGGTAATTCCGATAACTACACCTTTAACAATATCGCCTGTTGTTAAGGGCTTTAAAGTTTCTTCCAATGCCTCTGCAAAGTTCATTTCATTTGTAATTTCCGCCATGGTTAATTTTGCCTCCTTGATTACCTTATCCGGAGTTGATGCTCCGGCGGTAATGCCTACTTTTTTTATTTTATTATTTTTTAACAAATGAGCAAGCTCATTTAATTCTTTTGCATTTTCAACTTTATATGTGTCAGCACAACTCTCACAACAAATCTCATAAAGCTTTTGCGTATTTGAACTGTTTTTGCCGCCAAACACAAACATTACGTCACATTCCTCAGAAAGTTTTTTTGCTGCTTGTTGCCTTTCTTCGGTCGCACTACATATTGTATCAAAAAATTCTGCATTTGTAAAATGTTTTTTTAAAAAATTTTGAATTTTTTTTACTTTTTCTTTTC
Organism: Clostridia bacterium; assembly: GCA_045592585.1. Taxonomy (GTDB): domain Bacteria; phylum Bacillota; class Clostridia; order Monoglobales; family Monoglobaceae; genus SIG440. The sequence goes on along the minus strand of JAZNVB010000097.1, from coordinate 4,557 downwards.
GCATGGTGGTCTGAGCCACTAAACTTATGGAAATTTCGTCATTTTTTTGCAGAATTTCGTCATAATTTTCATCCGCACCGATTATGATTGCAGTGTTTTTGCACCATCCGTTTATGCCCTTAACTTCAGGATGATTTTTATCACCCGCAATCACAATCTGCCGACCTTTTGAATATTCCTCCTTCACAATATTGTGAATTCGTTTAACAAAAGGGCAGGTCGCGTCAATTATCTGTGCATTTTTCCCGGCAAGAACATTTTGCTCGGCCTCGGATATTCCGTGGGCACGTATTATCACCACAGAATCATTGGGAATATCTTCTATATTTTCAATACAGCAAACCCCCATGTCCTCCAGCTCGGCAGTTACACCATTGTTGTGTATCAGCATACCGTAGGTGCAAATGTTTTTGCCACCCGCCTTTGCTGTATCATAAGCAATTTTCACCGCACGGTCTACACCAAAACAAAATCCCGCCTTATCGGCAATTTTAATTTCCATATACTTTTGCTCCTGCAAGTTGTGCAATTTTTGGCATCAGCAGTTCATTTGTAACCTGCTGAAGAGCTTCGGAATTCAGCTTTTTATCATGATACTCCGAAAAATCTATGTACTCTCCCACAGTAAGTTTTACCTTGCCGCAGAGTTTATAATCTGTGTCTATTCCAACCGGCAAAAAGCCCACTCCGGCCTTGGCCGCAATCATAGCAGCGCCCTGTTTGCCCTCGCCCAACACTCCGGGAGTTTTAACCCTTTTACCTTCGGGGAACATGGTAAGACACTTACCATCTTTAAGGATTTTAATTGCAAGCTTCACAGCTGCCATATCATTGCCGCGACGCTTCACCGGAAATGCACCAAAGGCTTTGATAACACTTGCTACAACCGGAATCTTGAAAAGACTTTCCTTTGCCATATAAGCCATACCATCAACAGGCAAAAATGCTGCAATCAATGGTGGGTCAAAATTACTGATATGGTTGGGTATAACAAGAAAATTTTTATCTTTGGGGATATTTTCCAATCCCTCGATTTCTATTCTGAACAAAAACCGGTAAAGGCCTCTGACTAACTTCAATATAAACTTTTTCATTGCTCTGTTCTTCTTTCGTTTATCAATTCCAGAACCATATCAACAGATTCCTGAAGGTTTTTTCCCGTTGTGTCAACAATTACACCGTCTTCTGCGGGTTTAAGAGGAGCAATCTCACGCTGAGAATCGTTTTTGTCACGGTATTCCATATCAGCCTTAACCTCGTCAAAATTGCACTCTACACCCTTTTCAACCAATTCTCTGTATCTTCTCATTGCACGTTCTTCAACCGATGCAGTAAGAAAAATCTTAAGCTTTGCATCAGGCAGAACAACAGTACCTATATCCCTGCCGTCCATAATAACATCGGTCTTTTGAGCAATTTCCCGCTGGAGCATCAGCAGTTTTTGCCTTACCTCAGGTATTTTTGAAACATCCGACGCCGCAACCGAAACCTGTGGCATACGGATTTCCGCTGAAACATTCTCGCCGTTGAGAAAAATTTCCTGACCGTTTTCACCATGTGAAATGTTGATTTTCATAGACGGTAGCATTTCTATTATCTTTTCAATATCGGTATTGGGATTAAGTCCTGCACGAATACAGCCCAAGCCGATAGCACGGAACATGGCACCCGTATCAATATAAACAAGATGCATTTTTGCCGCCGCCGCCTTGGCTATTGTGCTTTTTCCTGCACCGGCAGGCCCATCGATTGCAACCTTAAATGTAGACATAAAGTTGTCTCCTTTGCAAATTATTTTTCCAACTGTGATTTAAGTGTTTCCATTTTTTCAACCAAAGCATCAATTTCGTTGCACTTTTCTTCAATGAATTCTGCAGCATTTCTGTCATCACGATATGCATCATAAATTTCACGACCAATTTCGGTATATACCTTCTCAATGTCATTCTTCACGTCGTAAATACCATACTTGGTCTTTGAGGTTTCAACCAGTTCACCGGTCTTCTTAGCAACTGTTTTGCTTGTGTCCTTAAACATCTTCTTTACATTCGACAAAAAATCCATATCTTTTTCTCCTTCCAATATTAAACATTGAATCTAAACAGGATTATATCCCCGTCTTCTACAACATATTCCTTGCCTTCGCTTCTGACAAGACCTTTTTCCTTTGCCGCTGCCATACTTCCGTTTTCCATAAGATCATTATATGCTACAACCTCGGCACGGATAAAGCCACGTTCAAAATCGGTATGAATTTTACCTGCCGCCTGTGGAGCCTTCATACCCTTGGTTATTGTCCACGCTCTAACCTCAGGCTTGCCTGCTGTAAGGTAGCTTATCAAGCCAAGAAGCTTGTAGCTTGCTCGTATCAGTTTATCAAGACCGGACTCTTCTGCACCCAGTTCTTCAAGAAACATCATTTTTTCGTCCTTATCAAGCTCCGCAATTTCTTCTTCAATTCTTGCAGAAACAACCATAACCTCTGATTTTTCGGTAGCAGCAAACTCGGCAATTTTTGTAACGTAAGCGTTTTCGCCTGCGGGCTTTGCATAATCGTCCTCTGCTACATTGGCCGCATAGATTACAGGCTTTAGGCTCAGCAGAGAAACCTCTTTGAGCATCTCACGTTCATCATCGGTAAACTCAAGAGCACGGGCACTGATGCCTTTTTCAAGCTGTGCGCTTAAACCCTCAAGGAAATCAATCTCAACCTGATATTTTTTATCTCCTCCTTTAAGCTGTTTTTTAAGACGTTCAATACGCCTTGCAATAATCTCAAGGTCAGAGAATATAAGTTCAAAATTTATAGTTTCAATATCACGGATTGGGTCAATGCTCCCCTCAACGTGAACAATATTTGTGTCATCAAAGGCACGAACAACGTGAACAAGCGCATCTACCTCACGAATGTTGGCAAGGAACTTATTTCCAAGGCCTTCGCCCTTGCTGGCACCCTTAACAAGCCCCGCAATATCTACAAATTCAATCACCGCAGGAGTAACCTTGTCGGGGTCATACATCTCGGCAAGTTTATCCAGTCGGCTATCAGGTACTGCAACAGTACCAACATTGGGTTCTATTGTACAAAAGGGGTAGTTTGCAGATTCGGCCCCCGCCTGTGTGATTGCATTAAAAAGAGTACTTTTTCCTACATTAGGAAGTCCAAGTATACCAAGTTTCATAATCTAAAAAACCTTTCTGTTTTATTTTATCTTTGTGTTATTTGTATTGCCGTCCTGATACCATCAATGGCGGCACTCATAATTCCGCCTGCATAGCCTGCGCCCTCGCCTGCAGGGAAAAGCCCCTTATGGCTGACACTTTCAAAGCTTGCATCACGCACTATGCGAAGTGGTGCAGAGGTTCGCATTTCAACACCCGTAAGGATAGCACCATTTCCGGCAAAACCTTTTATTTTGCGGTCAAAATCTTGAAGACCTGCCTTTAATGTATCAGCTATAAATCCCGGCAAACATGCCCTTAAATCAACAAATTCGGTTTCGCCCGTAAAAGACGGGTTAACGCCATTAAACCTATGGGATGATTTATTCTTTACAAAGTCTGCCGCAAGCTGCACAGGGCCTTTACCCTCTGCCGTTTTATATGCCAGTGCCTCGTACCGTCTTTGAAATTCCACGCCTGCCAAAGGCGAGTCGCCTTCATAATCTTCGGGTCTGACAGTTACAACAAGGGCACTGTTTGAATTTTCTGCCATACGGTGATGATAACTCATACCGTTAACCACCAGATGACCTGGCTCGGAGGATGCATTTACCACTACGCCGCCGGGACACATACAAAAACTATAACAACTTCTGCTTTCGCCATTGTATGCAAGACGGTAATCTGCCGTTGGAAGATGCTTAAAGTCAGCATAATCTCCATACTGCATTTTGTTTATAAATTCACGGCTGTGTTCAATTCTGACACCTGCCGCAAAGGGTTTTTGTTCCATTTTAACGCCGCGTTGGTGCAACATTTCATAGGTGTCGCGACTGCTGTGTCCAAGTGCGGCAATCAGAACGTCACATTCAATATAAGTTGAGTTATTGACTTTAACACCAACTACTCTGCCATCCCGTATATCAACATCTGTCATACAGGAGTTAAACAAAACCTTGCCACCAAGCCCTTCAATCTCTTTTCGGAGATTCTTTACGCATATTTTTAAATAATCTGTCCCTATATGCGGTTTTGCCTGATAAAGAATTTCTGCCGGTGCACCGCATTTGACAAAGGTTTCAAGAACAAACCTCTGCAAAGGGTCGCCAATCCGGGTATTAAGCTTGCCGTCAGAAAAAGTTCCTGCTCCACCTTCGCCAAACTGAATGTTGGTATCACGGTCAAGCGTGCCATATTTCCAGAACCTTTCAACGGCCGCCGTTCTGCGGTCTACATCCGCCCCTCTTTCAAGAATTGTCACCGCTACACCGCAATATGCTAAAATGTATGCAGCAAACAACCCACAAGGGCCACTGCCTGCAATCACTACTTTTTTGTTGTGATTTGTTTTTGCCCGAAGGTCATCAATATCAAGCACAGGTCCGTCGTCAAATC
>JAZNVB010000096.1:0-2353 GCA_045592585.1 Clostridia bacterium | reverse complement strand
GTGTTATCCGTATTAAAGTATGATATACTACCAAAATTTAACCTTACACCCGGCGACAAGCTTATTATTTCTACTGTGGTGGTATATGGGCTGATACTTGTATACAGCTTTTTGACAGATTTTATAAAAAAATACAGGAGGCAACGATATGAACACAATCGTAATATATAAATCAAGATACGGCTCTACCAAGGTGTATGCCGAATGGATTGCGGAAGAGCTTGGATGCAAGGCGGTTGATGCTGCAGATTTTAAGCCGACAGATTTTGACGAATATGACACAATAGTATATGGTGGCGGATTGTATGCCGAGATGATTGCAGGTATCAGCCTTATAACAAAAAATATGGAAAGGCTGGCGGATAAGAAAATAGCAATATTTTCAACCGGACTGACACCCCTTGACTGCCGTGAATATTATGATAAAATGGTGATAGAAAAGAATTTCAGGCAGGGTGTTCCCGGCAATGTAAAAGTATTTAATTATATGGGCAAAATGATTATTGACGAACTTAGCCTTCCTCACAAGACGGCAATAAAGATGCTTAAAAAGGTAATGTCCGGCAAGAAAAATCCAACAGATATGGAAAGGCTGCTTATTGACTTGTGTGATGCAGACGGAGATTTTACAGACCGCAATGAAATTGCACAGCTTGTGGAATACATAAAAGGGTAAAAACAAAAAATGAACAAAAGAAATTTCTTTACGGGAAATCAACTAAAAGTTATTGCCGCAATTGCTATGGTAATTGACCATATTGGCGCTTATATGCTCCCCAATCTGACAATTTTGCGAATAATAGGCAGACTTTCATATCCAATATTTGCGTATATGATTGCCGAAGGCTTTGAACATACCCAAAACCGCAAAAAGTATCTGTTCAGGATGGTTGCTATGGCAGTATTTTTGCAGTTGGTTTACGGGGTTGTGATGAAGTCGCTGTACCAATGTATATTTGTGACATTTTCTCTGTCCATTGCACTGTGTATGGCGGCGGATAATGCAATGAAACACACCAATCCGTTAAATCTGACCTTGCTTGCCTTATCTGTGGTTGGAGTGTGGTTTGTAACCACCTTTCTTCCTGATATTCTCAATAAAACAGACTTTTGGATTGATTACGGGTTTTTTGGCGTAATGCTGCCCGTGATAGTGTTTATGGCAAGGACAAAGATTGCCAAGCTGATTATGTTTACTGTTATGCTGTGCCTTTTGTGGCTGGATTGCGGTGGAATACAGGTGTATGCTTTTGTGGCTGCACCGCTGATTGCTTTATACAATGGCAAAAGAGGCAGATTGAAGATGAAGAATTTTTTCTACATCTTTTATCCGGTGCATATGGCGGCTATTTACCTGATACAACTTTTGATAGAAAAATAATACGGAGGAGATAAAATGGAAACTGGAATAAATTTGTTCTGCTATGACGGTCTGGATATAAACAGGCAGATTGAACTGATGCAGGAGAATGATTTTGCGCATACTTTTATAATGGCTGATAATCCGCTTCTTGACGGTTCGCTGATAGACAAGGTAAAGCGTGCGGGAATCACCTTCGACACCCTTCATGCACCTTTTTATGGAATCAATGATATATGGAAGCCGGGCATTGACGGAGGCGAAATGCTGAGAAGGCTTATAGAATGTGTCCACAAGTGTGCAGATTTTGACATTCCTGTTGCGGTTGTTCATTTGTCATCAGGAAAGCCTGCCCCGATAATCAGCGATGTGGGCAACAATCGTTTTGCACGGTTGATTGAAAAAGCGCGTGAGAAAAACATAACACTTGCATTTGAAAATCAGCGGTTTGTTGCAAATCTGGCATCGGTGATAGAACAACACAATGACGTTGGTTTTTGTTGGGATGTTGGACACGAGGGTTGCTTTACAAAGGGAATACATTTTATGAACCTGTTCGGTAGCCGACTTACTGCAGTTCACCTTCACGATAACCACCATCTGCCCGACGAGGACGAGCACCTTATACCCTTTGACGGAGTTTGCGACTATGAATTTATTGCAGAAACCCTGGCACATTACAATTTTAGCGGAACGGTTATGCTGGAGTTGTTCAGATCAGAAAGTGACAAATATAAATCCACTACGGCAGAGGAATATTACAGTCGTGCAGGTGCTGCGGCAAAGAAAATTGTCCGCCTTATTGAAAACAAAAAACAATGATAACTGAGCTGCCCGTTTAACGGACAGCTCTCAGCGTGTCGATAAAGTCGACACGCTGACAAAGACATCGAAAAACGCAGGTATATTTTGTGAAATCGTTTTCGTCGGCGTACGTGGGTACGGTAGAGAACGATTTCGCAAAAAGCAAGCAACGGTGCGGCATTCTCGATG
>JAZNVB010000095.1:0-6780 GCA_045592585.1 Clostridia bacterium | reverse complement strand
GCATTTCGGCAAAGCCGAAAATTTTGCACGGGCAATCTAAATCTTGTTTTTATATAATAGGAAATTACGCAATTTCCTATTATATAAAAAATCCGTTCAAAGTGAACGGATTTTTTGTTTGTGCAATTTTTTACTATTTAATAGCTTTGTTCTTCCACTTTCCTATGCGGTAAAAAATCACCGTCAACACAGCGCCGATAACCCAGGAAAGCAGCAGAGAAATCTGTATACATTCACATCTTCCAAATGGCAGTTCAGGCGTTCTTGTAAGAATTGAAATTCCATAAGCAATAGGAATGCGAATTATAACAGTTGTTGCAAGGGATATCCACATAGGCGTCATTGTATCACCGGCACCACGCATAATACCCGAAAGACTCTGGGTAACAGCAACAGCAATATAGCCTGCTGCCAGAATTTTCATAAGATAATAGCTCATATCAACAAGTGACTGTGTTTCTGTAAATATCCCCATAAGTCCCTTGCCAAACAAAAGAATTATGCCCGTAATGACCGTAGAACAGCCAACTGCAATCCAAGTTCCCTGCTTTGCACCCTTTGTTACACGGTCATAAAGCCCTGCTCCCACGTTCTGGCCTGCATAGGTTGTCAGCGCCATACCAAAAGAGAAGTTGGGCATCATTGCAAAACCATCAACACGCATAATTACAACATTTGCTGCAATAAACTGCTCACCAAACTGGTTGGTAAGCGACTGCACAATTATCATTGCCGATGAAAAAATCGCCTGAGTCAATCCCGAAGGCAATCCCAGTTTAATAATTGTTTTTACATATGTTCCCATCGGCTTAAGGTATTTCCAGCCAAAATCAAAGAACTCTGTCATCCTGGCAAGTTTTATAAAACACAGAATTGAAGAAACCATCTGAGCTATAACAGTTGCAAGTGCAACGCCGCCTACCCCCATATCAAGGGATGCAACAAAATAGACATCAAGAATAATATTGATTGCCGTTGCAACAAGCAGATATACAAGTGCCGAAAACGAATCTCCCAATCCCCTTATTATTCCGCTAAGGATGTTATAAAACGCCATACCCGCTATACCTATAAGAGAAATCATCAGATAATCAGCACAGCCGTCTATGATTGCAGCAGGGGTATTGAGCATTTCAAGAACAGGCCTTATAAGAGGCGCTGCAATAACAATAAGAAGTATACAGGCAATTATCGTTACCGTTATGCTGTTGCCTATCGTAAGTGAAAGACTTTTGCGGTTTTTTGCGCCAAAGTACTGAGAAACCATAATGGTTGCACCTGCTGAAATACCTATAAACAAAACAAGCAGCATATTTATTATGGGGCCGGCGCTGCCAACGGCTGCAAGCGCGTTGTCGCCTATGTATTTGCCAACAACAATACTGTCAACGGTATTGTAAAGTTGCTGTGCAATGTTGCCTATAAGCATAGGCAGGGTAAATTTAACAATACCTCTCCAAGGAGTTCCCACCGTCATATCGGTAGGTGTAAATAATTCTTTTAACACGTTTTCTACCTCATTCCAATAAATTCAACAAAATGCAGTATAGCACAAAAAAAATTTAAATTCAATAGAAATTTCAAAAAATAACGACCCCAATCTGCATAAAATCAGGGTCGCTAAAATTACAATTATTATAAACCAAGAAGCTTGATTGCGTTTTCGCGTTCAATCTTTTCAAAGGCTTCTTTTGAAATTCTTCCTTCGTCTCTCCACTCCTTAAGCTTGGATGCAAGAGCACAAACGGGGAAGTTGATGTTACAGAAATCTGTACCAAAGTATGCTCTGTCCTGGAATTCCATAAGGAACGCGGGGCCATACTCTTCGTCTCTGGTAAGTGCGTTATAGCAAGTTCCGTCAGATAAGTCAAGATGAAGGTTGGGATACTTTCTGAGAAGCTTGGGAACAACTCCCTCTTCCTTGATAGGACCTGAATTATACTGTCCAACCTGGTCTTCACCCTTGAATTTGAAGACAAAACCTCTTTCGCCGATAGTTTCAAGTCTTGCAATTTCTGCCCAGAACACAGGGCCGTGACCAAGAATAGTAAGGTTAGGGAATCTCTGCAGTGAGTGTTCAAGCTGGGGAAGACCGGGGTCATCATAAAGACCAAAGTCGCCGTCTTTAACATCAGAGCCATCGTATATGAAGGGGAGGCCTGCAATTTCTGCAGCTCTCATAAGATTCTGAACCTTGGGGTCCATAACCTCCATATTGGGCATAACCTCACCGATACCCTTGCAACCTCTTTCCTTATAGTAAAGGAGTATCTTCTCTAAAGGAGCATCTGGTGAATTGGTCATTGCACGGGGGTCAACATTACAGAAGGGAATAAATCTGTCGGGATATTTTTCTGCCATGTCAAGAATATCTTCATTAGTCTGAGGAAGATAAATCTCACAGTTTACAACCGGCAGCAGTACACCCTTTTCAATTCCGTTTAAGTTCTGTGCTTCAATCAGCTCTTCGGGAGTAAAAAATCTTGTTACAAATGGTGTAGGTTTCCAATAAGCATGAGAATGAATGTCAATATACATATCAATGCTTCCTTTCACTTTTATATATTATGTTTTTTGTTTTTATTCCTTTGTATAAGCTGAAGAATTGTTACAAGTACAACCAATCCTATACCAATACTATCCGTTACAATACCGGGATAAATAAGTAACAAACCGCCGGCAAGAGAGAGAATGCGCTGGTACCATGGCATATTGGCAAGGAAGTATCCCTGAAGCGATGCAGACACAGCAAACATACCAAGCAATGATGTTATACAGATAAGAATAACTTCAGGCGCCGAGGTATCAACCAACAGCATTGCAGGGCTGAGCGCAAACACATAAGGAACGATAAATGCACCGATAGCCAGCTTTGTTGCGGTAATTGCCGTCTTCATTGGGTTTGCCTGAGCAATAGCCGCGCCTGCATATGCCGCCAGAGCAACCGGTGGTGTAAGGTCGGCAACAATGCCAAAATAGAAAACAAAGAAATGTGCCGCAATATCCGGAATACCCATACGAATAAGGATAGGCGCACAGGTTGCCGCCATAATGCAATAGTTTGCAGTTGTGGGAACACCCATACCAAGAACAATACAACAAATCATTGTAAAGAACAATGCAACAATTTTTTGATTACCCGCCAGAGCAACTATGCCGTTGAACAAAATATTTGCAAGGCCTGTTGAAGTGATAACACCTGCAACAATTCCTGCCACACCACAAGCAGCAGCAACAGCAATCATTCCCTGACCACCTGCTGCAAGCGCTTCCCAGATGCGTTTGGGTGTCATACGGTGTTGTTTGTCAAACATACTCACCGCAATTGCAGCGATGATAGCAATTGCAGCCGCAAAAGCAATTGTACGCTTATTTGTACCAACAAGATAAATCAATAAAATAAGCGGTATCAACAGATATAGTTGTTTTAAAAGCGGAATAAGTTTTGGCATTTCTTCTTTGCTTAATCCTCTGAGACCATTTTTCTTTGCTTCAAGGTGAACTGCAATAAACACACCCGCAAAGTACAAAATAGCCGGCAAAATTGCACGCACAACAATATCGCTATACGATCTGCTCAAAGCCTCTGCCATAAGGAACGCTGCCGCACCCATAATGGGTGGCATAATCTGTCCGCCGGTGGAAGCCGAAGCCTCGGCAGCAGCCGCAAATTCCGGCTTATAACCTGTTTTTTTCATAAGCGGAATGGTAACCGCACCTGAGCCAACGGTGTTTGCAACAGACGAGCCCGAAACCATACCCTCAAGAGCACTGGCAACAACCGCAACCTTTGCAGGACCACCCGAAAAACGGCCAACAACTGCATTTGAAATCTTGATAAAGAAGTCTGCAATTCCTGTTCTTTCAAGAAAGGCACCAAAAATAATGAACACAACAATAAACTTTGAACAAACATTTATAGGTGTTGAAAGAATACCTTCCTTGCTGTAAAACAAACGGGGTACAACATACTTAACCTTGCCCCAGAACCTTGGATTGGTTGATCCCCAGAACAAAGCGTACACAATAAACGCAATAGCAACTATCACAATAGGAAGACCAACACTGCGCCGGCACAGTTCAAGAAGTGAAATTATACCGAGTATAGCAATAATAATCTGATATGCTTCAAACCTGCTGCCCTGTTTAACAATAGCTTCTGCATTAAACGCAAAGTATAAAAGTGCCCCTGTGCCAATAATCCACAAAATCACATCGTACCACGGTATGTAATTCACCTTTTGTATACCCTTTTTTGCGGGATATATAAGATATCCAAGGAAAACAATAAACGCAACAAACGTAGTTAACCTGATTTCTTCAAGAAAATTAGCAAAGAATATAACATAAATACAAAACAGCGAAAAAATTGCCAGGCAAGCACTTACAACCATTTTGGGGATTCCTTCCCACAAACGGGTGTTGGATTCACGGTCGAATTTTTTCATCACGGATTCCAGATCCATTGGCGCCTGAACATCTGCTGTCTTCTTTTTGCTGAAAAATCCCATAATACCTCCTGAATGCATTAAAATGACTGCGACGGTTTTTTCGCCGCAGCCATTTAATTATTACCTTCTGTATAATTACTGAACTGCTACTTCAATACCCTTCTCTTTAAAGTATTTTGCAGCACCTGCATGGAAGGGAACAGCGATACCATCTGTTGCATTCTGGATGCTGAGTTCTGTACCCTTAGCATGTTCTGCAGTAATCGCATCAATATTATCAAAGATTGCTGCAGTAAGTTTGTGTACATCATCCTCTGATGCGTCAGCATTTACAATCAAAGTAGCCTTTACTGTTACAGTTAAAACATCCTCTGTCTGGCCGTTATATGAGCCTGCAGGAATCTTGTGAACTGAATAGAAAGGACATGCTGCCATAAGTTTTTCTGCAACCTCGCCGTCAATAGGAACAAGATATGCATCGTTTGTTGTGCAGAGTTCTGTGATTGCAGGTGTGGGAGGTCCTGCAACAATAAATGCTGCATCAATCTTGTCGTCCTTCAATGCATCTGCACTGTCAGCGAATGACTGATACTGTGCTTTGATATCATTTTCAGTAAGACCTGCTGCATTAAGAACGTCTATAGCATTGAAATAAACGCCTGATGCGGGAGCACCGATTGAAACCGACTTACCCTTAAGGTCAGCAACACTCTTGATTGAAGGATCCATAGTAACAAGCTGAACAGCTTCTGCATAAAGACCTGCAACAACACGGAAAGAATCAATCTTACCATCTTCTTCAAAAGAACGTGAGCCTTCCCACGCATATGTCATAACGTCTGACTGAACTGTACCAAGCTGGTAGTTGCCGGCATCGATTTCCTGGATGTTTGCCTTTGAACCGTCGGTTGATACAACTGTAACATTTACACCTGCATTGTTTGTAATGTACTGACCAAGCACACCGCCGTAGCCATAATATGTACCCGAGGTACCACCTGTACCCATTGTCATTTTTGTACCTGCAGCTCCTCCGCAAGCAGCAAGAGCAAATACAAGTGCTAAAGTAAGTACGATAGAAATAATCTTTTTCATTTAAAAAATCCTCCTTTTTAAATTTCAAATAATATATGGAATTATTATATACCATTTTCTTAGATTTTTCAAGTAAAAACTAAAAATTTATAACAAAAAACATACCTTTTGTACCTGCACTTGATTTTTTTACTTAAAAATAGTATAATAATGAAGTTGTTATTCAGAGGTGTTACTATGAACAATTTATGGATTATTTTTGTACTTATATACGGACTTTTAAAAGGCACACGGGAAGGTATGAAAAAAGCCGCCACTAAAAAAAGTAGTTCAATGGAAATACTGTTTTTCTATACTCTTATCGGTTTTATCTTTACCCTTCCACATTTTAAGGTTGCTGTGCAGCTTGCGCCCATATACATCTTCTGGGCATTTGTCAAGGCTGCAGTTTGCTGTACGGCATGGTTTTTCTCTCTTGCGGCTATTAAACATATGTCTGTCAGCCTATACGGTATAACAGATTTATCAAGAATGATTTTTTCCACACTCCTTGGGGTTTTTGTTCTGGGTGAAAGTCTTACCGTTTTCAAGATAACAGGTATGTTGCTGGTTGTTACAGGACTTTTTCTTGTTAATATTAAAAAGGGTGCATCCACTAAGGGCTTAACTGTATGTTCGCTTACCGCCGCACTTTTATGTTGTTTTTTTAACGCAATTTCAGGAACAATGGATAAAATCCTTATGCAGTATATGGAATCTGCCCAACTGCAATTTTGGTTTATGTTTTTTATGGCATTGATTTACGGAATAGTTATTATTGTAAAAAAAGAAAAAATATCTTTTAAAACCATCCGCACAAATTATTGGATACCACTTATGAGTCTTTCCCTTGTCCTTGGCGACCTGCTTTTGTTTGAAGCAAACGCCAATCCCGAAAGTCAGGTAACACTTATGACAGTTATCAAGCAATCTTCTGTTATTGTAACCGTTCTCACCGGGTGGCTTGTTTTTAAGGAAAAGAACATACTTTATAAACTGATGTGCACACTTATTATCCTTTCGGGAATTTTTGTGGCACTTCTACCATAATATTCTATCAAAACAGAACAAAGCGGCTACGCCGCTCGCTGTGCGGCGGTCGGAGCATTTACGCTTTGTTTGCCCAAGTGCATTTCGGCACAGCCGAAAATATAATCTTATGTAGAAAAACATAGTTTTTCTTATTATTGCCGATGCTCTCGCATCTCAATCCCACCTAAAAACGTGCCAGTGGCACCTTTTTCACGGTGTAACG
>JAZNVB010000094.1:0-7649 GCA_045592585.1 Clostridia bacterium | reverse complement strand
AAATATAAAAACAAGAGGGTGAATTTGCAAAAATTAGGGGGCGTTTTTATGATTAACGCTAACAATGATGAAATAAATATATATCCACTTAAACAGGAGGACACCGGCTACCATACACACGATTTTCTGGAGCTTGTGTATGTGACCAGGGGAAAGGGAATTCACTGCTGGGACGATAAAAGCACAGTTGTAAAGGAGGGCGACTATTTTATAATAGACTATCAAAGTTGGCACAAATATAAGGTGTTTGATAATAGTGACTTTGAAATTATAAACTGTCTTTTTATGCCGGAGTTTATAGATTTAAACCTTAAAAATTGCAGAAACTTTAAAGAGATTCTTGGAAACTATCTGATAAGATTTGACAGGGCGGTTTTTAACACCAATCCCACTGCTTATGTTTACAAGGATACCACAGGTAAGATAAGGGAAATATTGTATCAAATGATAGAAGAATTTCAAAAAAAGCAGCAAGGCTATACAGAAATTTTAAGATGCAAGCTGATTGAGATTATTATTTCTACAATGCGTTGCGTGACAGTAAACGATGAGTGTATTGACCGCGATATAGACTTTACTGTTGCCTATATTGGCAAAAACTATATGCTAAACCCTTCACTTTTTGAGATATCAAAAAAGCTGGGACTTACCCTGCCGTATCTTTCGGTTAAATTTAAAAATCAAATGGGTATGACTTTTACCGAGTATCTGCAAAAGGTAAGGATAGGAAACAGCTTAAGACTGCTTTCGTCAACAGACAAAAAGGTGTCTGAGATAGCGGAAATCGTAGGCTATAAGGACATAAAATGCTTTTACAGGATATTTAAGAAATATATGGGTAAAAGTCCGGGTGAATTCAGAAAGGAAATAAAGAGCTGAAGTGCAAAATAAAAGACAGATACAAATTGAACGTGATTTAATAATGATAAAAGTAGACATAAAAATGTCTACTTTTATCTTATCATTTTGTATATCGATAATTTAGTCATTTTCGACGGGTTTAAATTCACAAGGCTCCAGAATAAATTCCTTCTTTTCTGTGCCATAGTCAATAGTAACCTTTGCAGGGTTGTCAAAGTCTGTATTAAGAAGGTAAACCTTGCCGCCCTCATAAACACTAAATCTGATTGAATCGTTGCCGTATACCCTGATGTCTGCTGACCTGTGGCTTGCTGCCAGGATTTCACGAACTAAAGTGGTATACATAGGTACTGCCGCACCAAATGGGTATTCAAGATTGGTCATAAGAACTGCATAACCTTCGCCCACCTTGTTTTCTACCAACGAAATAGGCATTGCATCAATATCTCTGTCAACAAACTTATTTGAAAGCCTTGCCGCAGCTACACCGCCTGTCAGCTTTGTTCCTGCATAGGTTATATAACCCTCAGCAAAATAGGGATCGCCACATTCAAAATGCAGGGAAGGATACATAAGTTCGGGAACAATACTCTTGCAGAACTTGCTGCCTTCGTCCTTGCATACAATGTTTTCAGCATCAAGGGTACATCCAAATAAGTCAGTTACATCACCGCCGTTGATAAGGCTGATTGAGCCGTCACGTTTGATTGATGTGTTAAGATGCGCTGCCATCATAAAGAGTCTGCCGCCCTGCGCAACAAATTTTTTCAGATTGTCATAAATCTCCTGTGTCATTGAGTTCCAGCCAACAAAGATAAGGTAGTCATACTTGCAGAAAATGTCTGCACCAACGTTTGCAGGGATAACATCATAAAGGCCATAACCGGGAGCACCCGATGTATCTACATCACCATAGTTGTGTACATCACACCAACGGCGCTTGCGCTGAATGTCCTCTAAAACTCTCCATGAGAATTCTGCCGGTCCGTAGCCATATTCCTTTTGCAGATGTCCGCGCCATAATGAGCCGCCACTGTGACGGAAGCTGCTGCCGTCTAGGTTACCACGTACAAACGCAACTCTTACCTTGGGGCCGCCTGCAGGACGTACATCGTTCGCTGTAAACTTTGCAAAGTCACGCATAACTTTGCGATAATTCTGACAAATAGGATGGTCATAACCAAAGGCACATCGACTTATCATCTCGTCTACGGTTTGACCTTCGGGATATTCCTGTGTATACTCCGCGTGAAATCCCGCCATTTCGTCACCGCTTTCGGTCATAAAATATGTTGCACCTGCAAGATACGAAAACTCATAACCCATCTTAAAACGCTTTTCCCTTATGGCATCGTATCTAAGACCGCCATAGAATTCATGCGCCATATAAGCCTCCCAGCCGGGGCAGTTGTATGCTTTAACAGCGCCACGGGTATAAGCTGTAGCAATTTCAACATCTCCGGGCCAGATTTCCATTGATGGAAAGGTGATTCCTGCTTCACAATTATATGTAACCATAGCAGTTGATTCAACAACCGATGTATTTAAAGTGTCACCCTTGCTGTTGCCCTTGGCATATTTTGCAACGCGATTAACATACATATCCTTTGCTTGTTGCAAATCATTGTATACAATGTGGGGATTTTCGCTGTAGCCCGAGCCCTTGCATGAGAAGGAAGAGCCTGTTTCGCCCATATAATATCCAAAGAAATAATCGCCTGCGATTTCCTTCATCTTTTTCACTGTTTCATCTGTAAAACCCGCTTCTGCTCTGTTGCCACCACCGGTAAAATAAAAATACATCTTTTTGTCAGCAAGAAATTTTGCCCATTCAATAAAATTTTCCTGAGTTACGGGTTCCTTTGCCTGATTTAACGAAATACTTACATAATTCATACCTTCAGCATACTTTTGTTCAAAGGTTTCGTAAAACTCCTTGTCGCTCATACTGTACTCACCAATACGAAAGCCGTTTAAAATTTTTTCTTTTTCCATATTTTGCGCTCCTTATGTAATTAAGCCTTTTATAATAAATATTTTCGATATGATAGTTTACGGTTTCAGTATTTTTTCAATTTCTTCGCCAATAACCTTTGCCATCATAGCATAGCCATAGTCATTTGGGTGAATATCGTCAACGGTGCCTTCGTTATTGGTTGGTTCCATAATTTTTTGTCCCGAGACGAAGTAGACATTTTTATCTCCTGCTCGTTTTGCATTTTCGTAGGTCTGCTTAACAATCTCAAACCTCTTTTGCTCTGACTCATCCAGGTATACCTTTGGTCTGGTCACCATCACAACAGGCAAATCAGGATTTGCACTGCGAATGGTTTTGAACATTTTCTCGTGTGTTTCAGCCAGATATTCAGCCGAGGGCGAGTTATGGTCGTAATCATAAACAAAAACTGACATATCCAGCTTCTTAATATATTCTGCGATTTCGTCCTCAGCCAATGCACTGCCCGAAAACCCCAGATTTATATAATCACAGTCAACCATTCTGGATATGATACTTTCATAACTGCTGCCGGGTCTTGATGCGCAGCAACCCTGAGTTATAGATGAGCCATAAAACACAACAGGCGTCTTTATACTGTACTCATCAGGAGCCTCAACAAAGGCATCCTTTGCAACCCCGATGTGCAGCTTTGTGACCTCGCTGTAAAGGGGAAAATTGATGGTAATTTCTCGGGTTTCATTTGTGTTAAATTCGTGAACAGAGGAGTACCCATCAACAATATCAACAGGCAGTATAAATGTTTTATAATACCTTTGGCCGTTTTTGTCCTTTATATACATATCAAAACCCGAGGAGCCGGTCATTGCAAAGCGGGTCATTCTGTGTATATGGCCCATTTCGGCATTAATTGCTACATACGGACTGTTGGTTTTAAAACGCACTCTGCCGCCTGCCGTATGAGTATGCAAAGCAAAAACATCCTTACTTACCGTTTTTGCCACATCCTCGGGAATTCTGCGGAACATGCCGTCTTTATAAAATAATCCGTGAATACTGAATGGTTTATTTAAGACATCGTAAAAGACAATATCACTTTTATCAATTTCTGTTTTAAGCACAAAATTTTTATCTATCTCTGCAATATCTCTCATAGTAGTTATAACCTTTCGCAGTTTAAATCATTTCTCAAGTAAAATCATTTCAAATCCGCTGATTTCAGGCAAAGTTATCTCTGTATAGCCATCAGATACCGAGATTTCAACCGGATTTTTGTCCGGCAGGGTTATGGCTTTTTTGTATGTACCCAACACCTTTACTTTTTTGCCTGCCGGCAATAGGGTATGCTCCTCGATAATACCTCGGCTGCCTCTGAGTTCGGGGTGGGTGGTCTTTACCATAAATATTCTGTCATCCCCATATGACAAAAGAGATGTTCTTGCACTTGACGGCAAATCTTGTGCAAGTATCAGTCTGTCGGGGACAAATTCGCATATAAGCGACGAAATCAGTTCCTTAAGATAAACTGCGCCATAGCTTAAATAGCTTCTGAATATATCAAAACATATATGTGCATATCGGTCTTTTTTGACAACTGCAGAATACTCCGTTTCGCCCTTTGGCGGAATGTATCTATATCCGTGTCTGCCGTCCCAGACATTGTTAAAATACGGGTTTATGTATGGCGAAACCGAATAGACACTCTTGATTAAAGCAGATGCCAGATATCCTGACCTGATGCTTCCGCCTTGGGTCTTGAAATACACCTGCGAAGAATTATCCTCTCCGCAATACTCAATATGCTGCCACGGCTTTAATTCTTGCGATAAACTCTTTCCGCAGGATATTACAGCACCTTCAAACCTTTCAAGCTTTTCTTTGAATTTGTCGTTGATTTCAACATTGTCAGGTATAACAAGCAGCTTATATTGCGATAAATCCATATTTTCGTCTTTTATATCATAGCAGATTTTAAGTTCAGCAAGCATTCGGCAAGCACCACGATTGCTGTCGTCCGGCTTGTATGTAGCATTGTTTCTTAAAACACACACATCTGACAGAACCTGGCTGTTTGCAGTCCAGCTTTCAACCGATTTTGCGTAGGAGAACATTTTGCCGATGCTGTCATAAAGTTCTTTATCCAATTTGCCGTGGGGATGCAAATGGTCGCCTATGGATATGCTGTATCCCTGCATAAAAGCATCATACATATCGTTTTCTAAAGCGGCATTTGTTTTGACCCCGCCAAAGTCGCCCCAGGTGTCAACAAACCTTCCTGTCATATACAGTCTGTCATCGCTGAAATGCCTGTAATAAGGTGCATAGCAACTAAAATATTCATATCCCCAGTCTTTGCCGGTGGGCAGACACTCGATTTCCGAATGACTGTATAAGTGAGGGAAGAGGTGGAAGGGGCAGTTGAAATACAGACGCATACTTTTGGGAACTCTTTCACGTATTTGCTCCAAAAACTCGAGTCTGACCTTATCTGCAAACTCAGCCACCTGTTGGTCGTCTGTGAAATCCACGCCCTCGGTTTTCATTCGCTCTATGCATTTGGGGCAATAACAGATATGAGATGCCGTACTGTCACAAAAAATGCCGTCGGGCTTTAAAGCTACCATTTCGTCAATTTCAGCCAATATATGCTCTCTATAGCCCGTGTTATAGCAGGGCAACCTGAAAAAACTGTTATTTGCATTGCCCAATGTATAAACACTGCCATCCTTTTTTATAACCATATATTCAGGATGCTGATAACAAAGTTCGTGATTTAATCCGGCATTTATATAGGCAGTAACGCCAATCTCCTGCTTATGGCATTCTTCAATGACTTCAGCAAGCATATTATTGCGAAGTCCCGGATATTTTGTGCCCACCTTGGTGTTATAGTATGAAAAGCCAATATTACACCTTGCAAACATATTGATGTATGTAACATTTGCGCCTTTTAGTGTTTGTGCAAAATCCTTTGCATCAAAATCACAGCAAATTTTGTCAATACCGGGCAATGTGTGAAAATCTATGTGAATAGCTCTGTTCAGTTTATTCATAAATCTTACCTCTTTGAAATTTCCTTTATAGTTTTGACTCAATAATATCAGCTAATTCGTTTGACTTCTGCAGCATACCGTGGGGATGATGTCCCTGAGCCTTTCGGGGTATAATTGTCAGCAAATCCATATTTTCGGAATATGCCTCTTCAAGCAATCTTCCGTTTGAATAATAATTCACCGTCATATCCTCGGTGCCATATAACATAATTACCGGGAACTTTTCCTCGATAAGTCTATGAACGTTGTTTATGGGATTTTCTGCCAATTTGAAAATATCGCATCGTTTAACGCCGGGGTATGCCGCTTTGAATTCAGCCTCCCATATTCCCTCGCATTTTGCGTCGTTATAACGTCCGGGCCAATCCAAAAAGTTAAGCACGGGTGCATCGATAAAAAGGCAGGCTACATACCGGGGATAATAGCTTGCAAAGTTTACTGCCTGTGCACCGCCACAGCTCATTCCCACCAAAATGCATCTGCAATCAAGGTCATATGTCTTTGATACATATTCTATAAACCTCGATTTTCTGTCGCAATCGTCACGATTTGCCAATCTTGTGTGGTTTTTCACGTGAACAAGATGATAACCACGTTTCAACAGTTCAATTTCAAGCTCGGGAAAAGCATTCCAATACTCGGTTTTAAAAGCCATTTTCCCATTTGGTGCAGTTTTTGGAAAAACTATATACCCAACAGTATCTTCAAAATCAAATATTTCACATTCAAATCCGTTAAACAAAGTTTTTTCGCTCATAATATTACCCGCCTTTTTTATTTAAAATATACTCCGTAATGCGCTTTTATTTCTTTTTCCTTGCAGAATTCATTAAAATCACAATCCAGACCTGCCGCTTTAAGTCTTTCAATCTGTGTCATGGTTGCAATGGGATAACAGATATCAAATGGTTCAAGGAATTTGGGGTCTTTTTTCTTCAGTCCCTCCTGAACACTTGGTACCATATCGTGAGCCTCGATTTTAACGCCTTTTGCTATTGCCAAAAAGTCGATAATATGCATAAGGAACTTGCGTTCAATCTCTGCGTATTCGGGCTTTCCTGTCAGATTTGTCATTTCAGTCGGGTCATTTTCTCTGTCATAGAGGTAAGACTGTCCTGCAAATGGATAGTATATATAGGTATAACGCTTGTCAACAATTGTTTTTGAGCTGTCGCAGAATTCGCTCATATTTACTTCACGTTGGGGAATTGTGCCGTTGGCAAGACCGATTACCGACCTTGACACGCCAAATCTTGCATCATCGCCCGCTATATCCAGCATTGTTGCACCAATATCCAGATTACCGCATAATGCATCGCACCGGGTTCCCTTTTCAAGTTCGGGATGATTTGCCACAATAAGGGGAACAAAAAGCTGTGACTTATAGGGCCACGGGCCCTTTGTGCAAGTATTATAGTCATTGTCCACACTTCCGTGGTCGGAGGAAAAGATAATGGTTGTGTTCTCATACACGCCGTTATCCTTAAGGGACTTTATCAGTCTTCCCACAAGGGCATCAACCTCTACAATCATCTCGCAATAGACACGGCGTTGCTCCATTCGTTCCTCGGTTACAGAGTCGGGGTCAACCAATGCTTCGTGAGAGTTCAGATACGCTCTGCGATACTTTTCTACATCGCCGATATCCTGACGGGTAGAATTTATAAGGGCTGGTATTTTGTTAATATCAACAGTTCCTGCAACCTCTTTAGGTGCACGAAGGGGGCCGTGAGGCTCGTGCAGTCCGCAGTAGAGGAAGAAGGGGGCACCCTCTTTTT
>JAZNVB010000093.1:0-2344 GCA_045592585.1 Clostridia bacterium | reverse complement strand
CCTCAACTCCCCTGCCCCTCACTCTTGAGGGGATTAAGGTACACTTTATTTGTAATATAGAAAATTACAACTTAAAAGTAGTAATTTCCTATAAGATAAAAACCTCTTGCAGTAGCTTTTACCACAAGAGATTTTTTATATTTTAAATTAAATTACACGGTTATGTTTCCACTTGCCTTTGTTGAATCTGTATTCAAAGATTATCATTCTGACTACTCAGTCGCTGACAATAGCAACCCAGATTCCCACAACTTTAACCTAGTCACTTATATCTCATTATAGAACTCTGAAATTCCTATTCTACACACTTTTCCTTTAAAACACAATGAAAAACAGTAATTTTACATATTCTTTGAGGATTTTATATAGTATTACTTAATACTTTTAAGAAGCTTCTGGCCTTCATCAATTATGAATTCGGCAACACCTGCCTTGAATCTTGAGCTTCTTGCCTCATAACCGCCCTCGTCATAGGAATCCTGCATGGGGAAATAGCCCTGAGAACCGTTTGACAAACAGCAGGGAAGAATCATTTCAAAGCCTTCGGTCTCTTTCAGTCCCTTGCCAACACCTGAGAAGGGTTCACCGGGGATACCGATAATTGCTACAGGACCAATTGCCATTGCAGAAAGACGCATATCAAAAGCATCAGGACCGTTTTCAAGACGTACCATTCTTGCAGCTTCCGCAACTACTGTTGTAAGCATCATACCTTCATATGGAAGCTCGCTGTCCTTGCCTGCGTTATGTAAGTCGTTGATACGATGAGCCTCGAGGATATCCTTGGGGTCAGGTCTGTTAGAGGGAACATTTACAACCTTCTGTTTGCTGTAAATTGCGTCAACATCAACATAATTCACCTTGTCATATGCCTGAAGAACACCGCCTGTAACAACACGTGCAATATATTCTGCGTGATTGTAACCTCTTGAAACATCGTCAAAGTCCATAAACATATTGTTAAGGTCGCCGCCTTTTGGATGAACGTTAACGTGGTTTATGTCGCCCTGAGCGCCGTTAACGAAAATACACTTTGTATTGTCAAGAATCTTTTCAACATTTGTCCGTAAAAGTCCGGGCCAGTCGGCAGAAATCTTGCATCCGCCAACAACGTCGGGATGGTTTGCAAAGTTAACAAAAACAACTGTTTCTGCACCTTCACGGTCAAATCTCAATACATTTACGCTATCATCAATATCACCTACAGGGCGAACAATGTCGGGATTGTTAACACCGGGGTTGGTTTTTATGCTGCCGTCCTTCATAACATAACGGCGGATAAATGCAACATTAGGTGCAGTACCCTTGCCAAAGCCCATCTTTGCATCCTTCAAATCTTCTACTGCAAACTTTGCAACATCTGCAATTCTGCGTTCAACAAAAGTTGTGTATTCCTTTGTCAGCTCGTTCTCTGAATCTATCATAAGCTCCGCAGCAGTATGGCTGTGAGTTGCGTGAATAATAATGTTCTCCTCAGGAACGCCTGATGCATCACTTGCAGCTTTTCTGAATACGGCTGAAAGATTCTGCTCGATACCGCAATGGTCAACGGTAATAAGAAGTGTCTTTACCTCTCCGCTTTGAATGGCAATTGCATTTACCTGAAGATCATCTAAGATTGCCTCGGCAAATCTTGGTTTATAATATCCCCTGATTGCAATGCCCATTGGGGGGTTGATGTTTGCACGGCTAAATCCAACTTTTAGATTATTCATTTTAAAACCTCCGGATCAATTAGTTTTTCAATTCATTTTGATTATATTATTGTTAAAACTCTTTGTAAATTGATAAATAATAACAGCGAATGTCAAAAACATAACAAAAAGTAACATCTGCGCCTGATAAACTGTACAAAAATCACTGTTTGTTATGTTTTATTGAACACCAAAAAATCTACTGTAAATTGCACATCCACTTTTCGTTTACAACCTCGCCTGCAAATACAACTGTATTCACCTTGCGGATATTATTAAGGTCATCAAGTGGCGATGTATCAAGCAACACCAAATCGGCCGTCTTACCACATTCAATTGTGCCAATCATATCATTTTCAACAATCTTGGATGCATTATGGGTAGCACATTGCAATGCTTCGTATCTTGAAAGCCCTGCCTTTTCAAGTATAAGCAATTCGTCGCACAAATCCCCCAGAGTATCTGTTCCTGCACCGATTAAAATACCTTTCTTGTGTGCTTTTCTGATGCTTTCAAGCTGAGGGAATACCACTTCTTCACAAATGATGTCAGCAAGGTTGGTGTTTCCGTTTTTACGCTCCTTTTCGGCAACAGCACCTATACCGCTTGCTGTGGGAACATAATACACCCCCCGCTCCTTCATTATATCA
>JAZNVB010000092.1:0-1526 GCA_045592585.1 Clostridia bacterium | reverse complement strand
GCGGTAATATCAAATTCGGTGTCGCAGTAAGGGCATTTCAGCTTTTGCACACCTGTATTGAACTCAACCGCACCGCCGCAACACGGACATTTCTGTTCAAGAATTGTTGACAAGGTTAATCATCTCCTTGCTTGTTTATATCTGATTCATAATAAACCATACCGTCTTTATCCGGTACATAGAACTTAGTTTTGTAATACCAAACGCCTGCCGCAATGGCGGCAACCAATGCAACAACCACGATAACAATGACTGCGGTTTTTATTCTGCTCATCTCTGTCTGGGTGTTCCGCAGCAAGTGCAGAATGCACCGCTTTCGTTTGTTGCGTTGCAAGCGGGACATACCCAAGCCTGAGATACGGGCTGCTGAGAGTAAGCCGGCTGCTGATTGTAGCCCTGATTCATCGGCTGATTATACCCGTTATTCATAGGCTGGTTGTAACCGTTATTCATCGGTTGATTATATCCGTTAGCGGGTGCATAGCCGTTGTTCATCGGCTGATTATAGGCATTCTGCTGTGCATAGGGGTTTGCCTGAGGCTGACCGTAAGCACCTGCAGGAGCATAGCCCTGATTCATCGGCATACCGTTATTCATAGGCTGATTATAGCCACCGCCCATCGGCATACCTGCATTGCCGTTTTGTGTGAGGTTGTTTATAACCTGCTGTGCAGTCTGCTGATAACGGTTATATTCCATTGTGCCCATACCCTCAACGTCGCTGTCATTGAGTCTTGCGGTAATTTCATCGAAGTATGGATTGTTTACCTTAATGTCAATGTAGAAATCGTAAGTAAATTTGTATCTCGGCGGATTGTAGCTTACCTGCTCACCGTCTCTGCCCTGTGTATAAATTTCTTCACGGTCTTCATCAATTCTGAGGTTACAGCCTGCAACGCTTGAAAGCGGAATTACATCGGGGTTTTCGTCGCTCCAGCTTCCGGGATTGCGGCGTGAAACAACAAAGCTCTGCTTCATCGGGTCGATATAGATTTTGTCGTCCTCACCAAAGGTGAACATCGGTGAAAAGCCGGCAAGAATCTGCTTGTTCTGCTCTCTGTATTCGAGCTGCTGTTTGATTTCATTAACAGTTGAGCTTCTTCTTTCGCTGAAGAATGGCGAAAGCTTCTTTGCACAGTCCTTACACATATTGCCGTCTTCAAGCTTTCTGTTGCCTAAAAGTCCAATTTTATCACCGCAGATATCGCAATATTTTTTGTCAAAAAGTCCCATAGTTAAATCTCCTTTACAAATTAATTAATATCGTTTTCGTTAAAAATGTCTCCGCATTCGGGGCAGAATTTCGGCGGATTGTGTGGGTCTTCGGGCTTCCAACCGCATTTATCGCACTGATAAAGCGGTGCACCCTCGGGCTTTTTGCTTCCGCAGTTGGGGCAGAACTTTCCTTTGTTCACCGCTCCGCAAGAGCAAGTCCAGCCTCCTTCAGCAGGCTTTTTTGAACCGCATTCTGTGCAGAAATTGCCGCTTACCGTTGCACCGCAGGCGCATTTCCAGCCGCCCTGTGC
>JAZNVB010000091.1:0-12014 GCA_045592585.1 Clostridia bacterium | reverse complement strand
CATGAGACCGTGGTTAACATGAACACAAACAAGCTGTTTGCCAATTGCTTTAATAAGGAGTGCCGCAACAACCGAGCTGTCAACACCGCCCGAAAGCGCCAGGAGAACTTTCTTGTCGCCAACCTGTGCACGAACTTCTGCAATTTGTTCCTGTATAAATTTATCTGCCAATTCTTTTGTTGTGATACGTTCCATAGTATCGGGTCTTACATTACTGCTCATTTTAATTTCCTCCTGAATTATATTTTTATACAAACAACGGTGTAGAAAAATATCTCTCCGCCGTATCGGGCAAAACTGTTACAACCGTCTTACCTTTGCCAAGCTTTTTGGCAAGCTTTACGGCTGCAGCAACATTTGTGCCGCTTGAAATGCCGCACATAATCCCCTCGCGGGATGCAAGTTCCTTAGCCGTTGTAATAGCTTCTTCGTCCTTTATAACACAAATATCATTGTAGATATTTTGGTTCAGAATTTTGGGGATAACACCGTCGCCAATACCCATTTGCAAATGAGTTCCGATTGACCCACCTGAAAGGATTGCCGCGTGTTCCGGCTCAACCGCCCATATCTCCATATCCGGGTTTTGCGCCTTTAACGTTTCGCCTATGCCGGTAATCGTTCCACCTGTGCCTATTCCTGAGCAAAAACCATGGATTGGGCCGTCAACCTGCCGAAGTATTTCAACACCGGTACATTCCCTTTGAATCTGCACATTTGCAGGGTTTTCAAACTGCTGAGGAACAAAGATATTTTCGTCCTCCTCCTGCATTTTAAGAGCCGTTTCAAGACATTTTTCAATACATTCGCCAATGTTGCCTGCATCGTGGATAAGAATAACCTCTGCACCGTAATGTTCAACCAGTTTGCGACGTTCTTCACTGACCGAGTCGGGCATAATTATCTTTGTTTTATAGCCACGCACAGCACCAACCAAAGCAAGACCAATCCCCTGATTGCCGCTTGTTGGCTCAACAATAACGGTATTCTTGTTGATTATACCCCTGTCCTCGGCATCGCAAATCATATTATAAGCCGTTCTTGTTTTAATTGAGCCGCCCACATTGAGCCCCTCAAACTTAACAAGAATCTGTGCAGAATCCGAATCACCAAAGTGATTTAATCGTATAATGGGTGTCTCGCCAATGGCGTCTAAAATGTTGTTACATATCATATCTATCTTCTCCGGATTTTTCTTTGGTAAAACCTTTATCAGTTAATTATATACCTTTAAAGAACTATTGTCAATAAAAACTTATCACTATAATCTTATGATAAATGCCAATTTTACGGATTGATTTTTTCGTATTTATATGTTAAAATGATAAAAAAACTTAATACATTCACACAAAGTGTCGGTTACGCCGTAAAAGTTCTTTGGGCAAGGCATAACCGGTGAAAAGGGAATGGGGTGAGAATCCCCTGCGATAACTGTCGGTGTATGCACCGGAGTTTCTGTATCCGTTGGCGAAAGCCGGTCATTGGGAAACCGAGAAGGCAGGATATAAAAACGCAGACCTCTTTGTCTGCACGGTGCGAGTCACAAGACCTGCTTTGGTGCTGTCTTATCTGTGCAAATTGGCATAAAGACGGTATTTTTGTATATGTATACAATTTGTGATTAGTCACAGAAAAACTCAGATGTGATAATTTTTCAATACGAAAAATTATCACTTTTTTATTGAAAAGGATGTATATTATGAACGAATTCAAAACATATCACCCGATTGTGAATTTTATATATTTTGTACTCGTAATCGGATTCAGTTGCATATTTGCACATCCCGTATGCCTGTGCATTTCGCTAACTTCAGGTTTTACGTATTCGGTAATGTTAAAAGGCAAAAAAGCAGTCAGGACAAACCTGATATATATGCTGCCTGTGATTTTAATGACGGCACTTATAAACCCACTCTTTAATCACCGGGGCATCACCATTATAGGTTATCTGCCGGGTGGCAACCCCCTTACCATGGAATCAATTATTTACGGGGTTTGTGCCGCCGTGATGGTTGTGTCCGTCATCTGTCATTTTTCTTGCTACAACGAGGTTATGACCAGCGATAAATTCATCTGTCTGTTTGGAAAAATAATTCCGGCAATGTCACTAATAATATCCATGACACTCCGTTTTGTGCCACGATTTGCTTCACAGTTTAAAGTCGTGGCAAATGCACAAAAATGTATGGGACGTGATTTATCACAGGGAAGCATTGTAAAGCGAGCAAGAAACGGACTGAATATTCTGTCAATTATGACAACCTGGTCCCTTGAGAACGCCATAGAAACCGCAGACAGTATGAAATCCCGCGGATATGGCATACCGGGGAGAACGGCATTTTCGGTCTATGCATTTGATAAACGTGATAAACTTGCGCTTGCATGCATTTCGCTTTTGGGGATATACACATTTATCGGCAGTCTGTTGGGCGGAATGTACTTTAGTTTTTTTCCGGCAATAACTGCAACAGATATTTCTCTGTTTAACATAAGCGTATTCGGGGCATACCTGCTTCTTTGTATATGCCCAATCATAATTGAAATCTGGGAGGTGAGTAAATGGAAATCTTTAAGGTCGAAAATTTAAGCTTCAGCTATCCTTCCGGCTGTGGCAAGGTCCTTGAGAATATAAGCTTCACGGTAAATAAGGGCGAGTTTGTTCTGCTTTGCGGCAAATCAGGATGCGGAAAGACAACTCTATTAAGACTTTTAAAAACAGCCTTATCACCTTTTGGAGAAATAAGCGGCAGTATTTATTTTAACAGCAAAATCCTTGCCGACTGTGACACAAAGGAACAGGCATCGGAGATTGGCTTTGTAATGCAAAATCCCGACAACCAGATTGTAACCGACACCGTCTGGCACGAGCTTGCCTTTGGTCTGGAAAGTCTGGGACTTAATCAAAACGAAATCAGGACACGTGTTTCGGAAATGGCGTCATTTTTTGGTATGCAAAATTGGTTTTATAAGAAGGTTACCCAGCTTTCGGGCGGTCAGAAACAGTTGCTTAATCTCGCTGCAGTGATGGCAATGCAACCATCAGTTTTGATTGTTGACGAGCCCACAAGTCAACTTGACCCTATTGCCGCAGGTGAATTTCTGAAAACTCTTGAAAAGATTAACCGCGAACTGGGAACAACCATTATTCTCACCGAGCATCGTCTTGAGGAAGCCTTTCCAATGGCTGACAAAGTTATTGTTATGAATAAGGGCAAAATTATTGCAAATGAAACTCCGGAAGAAGTTGGAAAGATTCTTAAAATACAAAACCATGATATGTATAAAGCGCTTCCCACACCTGTGCGGGTTTGCGGTGCAGTTTCAGATTCTCAGAACTGCCCCTTAACGATAAGGGATGGCAGGGTATGGCTTGAAGAATATTCAAAGATAACCACACTAAATCCCCATGTGATTCCTGAAGATGCATCAAAAAATAGCGATGATACAATAATAGAATTCAAAAATGTCTGGTTCAGATATCAAAAGGATTTGCCCGATGTTGTAAAGGGCCTCAGCTTAAGCATTAGCAAGGGCGAACTGTTCTGTATTCTTGGAGGCAACGGAACCGGAAAAACAACAGCACTTGCTCTTTTATCAGGGCTTTACTCACCCTACAGAGGGGATGTGCTGATAAAAGGACAAAGTGCTTCTAAAATCAGGAACTTATATAACGGTCTTCTGGGTGTTCTTCCTCAAAACCCCCAAAGTGTGTTTGTTAAGAACACGGTTTATCTTGATTTGATGGATATTTTATCCGAAAGCAAGCTTTCAAAAGAAGAAAAAGAACAAAAAGTGCACCACATCTCCGACCTTTGCAGAATTGAAAATCTTTTAGGCTCACATCCTTATGATTTATCAGGCGGCGAGCAACAAAGAGCCGCACTTGCAAAAGTGCTGCTTATGCAGCCTGAAATACTTCTTCTGGATGAGCCTACAAAGGGTATGGATGCAAACTTCAAAGAAGAATTCGCCAGTATCCTTGCCAGCTTAAAAGCCAGTGGTGTTACTATTGTTATGGTATCTCACGATATTGAATTCTGTGCAGAATATGCCGACAGATGCGGCCTTATGTTTGACGGAAGCATAACATCATCAGGCATGCCCAGAAAGTTTTTCAAAGGCAAGCATTTCTATACAACTGCCGCAAACCGTATGGCAAGAACTTGCCTTCCTGATGCAGTTTTGGCAGAGGATATTATCCTTGCCTGTGGTGGAAATGAACAAAAACCAAGAATTACTGAAAAACATAATGGCAACAGTGAAATCAAACCACAAAAAGATATCAGGGTAGAAACAAAACAAGTTCCCCAAGCAGAACAAAAACTGACAAAAAAAACTTTTACGTTCGCTTCCCTGATATTCCTTTTAATACCTTTTACAGTATATATCGGAACTTTATTTTCAGACCACAGAAAGTATTATTTTATAAGTCTGCTTATTATACTTGAAACACTGATACCCTTTTTTATGACATTTGAAACAAGAAGACCAAAGGCAAGAGAACTTGTAATAATAAGTGTTTTATGTGCTATTGCAGTTGCAGGAAGAACCGCATTCGCCAGCTTGCCGCAGTTTAAACCTGTTGTAGCCCTTGTGATAATAACTGGCGTTTGTTTTGGCGGAGAAACAGGTTTTTTAGTTGGGGCTGTTACCGGTTTTGTCTCAAACTTTTTTCTTGGTCAAGGACCGTGGACGCCCTGGCAGATGTTTGCCTTTGGTGTAATAGGTTTTGTTGCCGGCATACTGTTTAAAAAAGGTTTTTTACGAAAAACGCGTACATCCCTTTGCATATTTGGTTTTCTGGCAACCTTTGTTATATACGGCATCATTATGAACTCTGCATCAATACTTATGTGGCAAAGTAATATTACCTGGGATATGGTGCTATCCGCCTGCATTATGGGGGCACCCTTTGATTTAATCCACTCCCTTTCAACCGCATTTTTCCTTTGGTTTATATCAGTCCCTATGATAGAAAAGATTGAACGTATTAAAACCAAATATGGACTGCTTGAAAGATAATAATTTTAGCAAAAAACGCATAAATATAAAAAAGGGTCGAGCATTAGCTCAACCCTTAAAACAAACTTTTTATTTTGCCATCAAAGCACCAATGACGGTGCTGTATATATTCTTGCAGCATACTCTGCATCAAGAGAATACAGCCCCTTTGAGTCGCCTCCGAAAAGTTCCATCTTTTTAATCATATCATCAGCATTCTTTTCTTCCTCAAGCTGCTCCTTTACGAACCAGTCAAGAAACTGCATTGTTCTGAAATCCTTAACTTCATAGGCTGCTGCATAGATATCATTGATAAGACTAGTTACATACTGTTCGTGTTCAAGCCCCGCCTTAAGGGGATCCATCAACACTTTAAGTTCCTTATCCGGCTTATCAATCGCGCCAAGCCCAACCTTTTCGCCACACATCTGCAAATATTTCAAAAACAACATTGCATGGTCACGTTCTTCCTGAGCCTGAATCATATACCAGTTGGCAAAACCGTCAAGCCCTTCTGCCTCGTAAAATACCGAAAAATCAAGATACAGATACGCAGAATAAAGTTCCTTTGTAATCTGTTCGTTAAGTAATTTTGAAACCTTAGCATCCAACATAAAATCACCTCATTTTAAATTATGGGGCGGTATAAACCCGCCCCAGTTTATATATTAGCCAAAATATCTCTTTAAAAGTCCTTCAAGACCCTTACCGTGCCGAGCTACGTCGCGAGCCATTTCGTGAACTGTATCGTGAATAGCATCAAGACCATTCTTCTTTGCACAAGATGCAAGGTCAAACTTGCCCTGAGTTGCGCCATATTCGCAGTCAACTCTCCATCTGAGGTTGTCTTTGGTTGTAGCCTTCATGTTGGGCTCTAAATCTTCGCCAAGAAGCTCTGCAAACTTTGCAGCATGTTCTGCTTCTTCAAAGGCTGCCTTTTCCCAGTAAAGACCAACTTCAGGATAGCCTTCGCGGTGAGCAATTCTTGCCATGCAGAGATACATACCAACTTCTGCACATTCGCCGTTGAAGTTTGCCATAAGCTGTTCAAAGATATACTTCTTATCTTCTTCGCTGATGTCAGGATTGTTCTTTACGGTTTTGCCGTAAACACCATATTCGTGCTCTGCAGCCAGAGCTGCGCCTTCCTGCATTTCCTTGAACTTGTCTGCAGGAACCTTACATACAGGACACTGTGCAGGTGCTGCATCGCCCTCGTGAACATAACCACATACTGAACATACAAATTTTTTCATAATAAATTTCCCCCTAAAAATAAAATTTAATTTTTAACATTTTTACACTTTGAACACTTTCCCACAAACATTGTGTAGTGTTCATAAATTTCGCCGTTAAACCTTTCGGCTGCCCATTTGTTAAAATCTTCAAACGGCTGTGCCTCGATATCATCAATCCGCCCGCACACACTGCAGCAAACGTGATAGTGTGGCATTGGATTGCCGTCGAAATGTTCAACAGATGTGCCGATGTTTAACTTTTGGATTGTGCCCATCTCCGAAAGCATTGAAAGATTTCTGTACACCGTGCCAAGACTTATGTTTGGTATCAGCTTTCGCACCTCGGAATAGACCCAGTCGGCAGTTGGATGGCATTTTGTTCCCTGAACTACTTCAAGAATTGCCTCCCTCTGTCTGCTCCTTTTTGTTGTAATCATAACAGCACCTCATTTCAATATTGATAACTGTTACTATTATTATAACAAAAAATTTTTATTTGTCAATAGTTTTTTTCAATTTTTTTGAAATTTTTTCCATTATATGTAAAACCCCCGAATCTGCAAGCAGGTTCGGGGGTTTGTTAAATATTATTATTCGCAGTCACATTCGCCGTCGCAGTCACATTCACACTCAAAATCGAATTCGATTGTTTCGCCGCAAGTGGGGCAGATAACCTCACCCTCCATCAGCTCTTCCTCTGCAACAATCAGTTCTTCACCACAGTTCTGACAAATAACTTCAAAATCTTCGTCCTCATCGTATTCATCATATTCGTCAAAGATTTCGTCACAGATGGTGTCGATATCTTCTTCGATGTCGTCAATCACGTCTGCTATAAAGCCCTGTTCTTCATCAAGTGCCTGGATTTCTTCAGCAACATCGCCCAAAAAATCAATGATTGCTGAAAGCAGCTTTGCTTCGTCCTTTTCCTTATCAAGTTTCATTCCGTCTGCAAGACCTTTAAGGTATGCCGCACGGTTTGTTAATTCTGACATTTAAGTCGCCTCCTTGGAATTTTAAAAATTAAGCCCGAACAAAAAGTCCGGGCTGTGCTCAACAAATTAAACTCTTGAAAGATATTCAGCAGTTCTTGTGTCAATCTTAATCATATCGCCTTCGTTGATGAACGCAGGAACAGTAACAACCGCACCTGTTTCAACTGTTGCAGGCTTTGTAACGTTGGTTGCTGTGTTACCCTTAACACCGGGTTCTGTAGCAGTAACCATAAGCTCAACAAATGTGGGCGGTTCAACAGCAAATACGTTGCCCTTATATGAAAGGATTGTAACCTTCATATTTTCTTTAACGAACTTAAGAGCATCACCCAGTTCCGCTTCGCTGAGAGGAATCTGTTCGTATTCTTCGTCCATGAAATAGTAAAGTCCGCCATCCTCGTAGAGATATTCCATTTCCTTTCTTTCAATATGAGCCTTTTCAACCTTTTCTGTGGGGTTGAAGCTTCGTTCAACAACACCGCCTGTAACGATGTTCTTCATTTTTGTTCTTACGAACGCAGCACCCTTACCGGGCTTTACGTGCTGAAATTCAACAACCTGGTATACATTGTCTTCAAATTCAAAGGTAATGCCGTTTCTAAACTCACCAGCAGATATCATTGGTATTTCCTCCTAATAATTTTATTCTATATTATATTGTATACTACTATTCACAAAAAATCAAGAGAAATTTTGGAATATATAAATTTTTTTACTAAATCTCAATCAATTCCTTTGTTGCCCGGGTAAGATTTTCGCAGCCATCACAGGTTACGGCAACTAAATCTTCTATTCTCACGCCGCCGAAGGATGGAATATAAATCCCCGGCTCACAGCTCACAACCATATTTTCTTCAAGGGTAATCAGGGATTTGGGTGAAAGGTTTGGCAGCTCGTGAACAAGAAGCCCAACACCGTGGCCTAATGAATGTCTGAAATACTGACCGTAGCCGCAGGCTTCAATATAATCCCTTGCCGCTTTATCTGCGTCACAGCCCGAAATCCCTGCACGAATTGTATCAAGACCAAGCTGCTGTGCGCCCTTTACAACATTATATACTTTTCGCTGTTCGTCACTTGCTTTGCCAACAACCACAGTTCTGGTCATATCAGAGCAATATCCTTCAAGAACACAACCAAAATCCAACGTAACAAAGTCGCCCTTTTCCACCAATTTATCGGTAGGTACACCGTGAGGAAGGCTTGTTCTTGCCCCTGATATTGCAATGGTTTCAAAGGATAACCCTTCTGCCCCCTGCTTTCGCATAAAATACTCGATTTCAAGGGCTATGTCCCTTTCCGCAACACCGGGACGGATATAATCAAGAATATGCTCAAAGGCACGGCAACCGATTTCTTCTGCTCGGCGAATTTCATCAAGCTCGGCAGAGGTTTTTACCATCCTTAATTTATTGATATCGCCGGCACCAAAAACAAACTCGCAGTCTGTACACAGTTCTGTTAGCCGTCTGTAACCTGCAGCACTTAATAAATCTTCTTCAAACACCACAGTTTTCAGGGAAAGCTCCTTCACCAACTCGCAAGCCGATTTCAGATAATCGTTTGTTTCCCTGACATCAAACCCCTCTGCCTCACCTTGAGCCTGCTCGGTGTAGCGTGAATCTGTAAAAACTACCGCATCCGATTTTGTAATCACCACAGCTCCCTCGCCGCCCGAAAAGCCGCTGAAGTAGCGCATATTATGAGGTGAAGTCAGCAAAACGCCATCGTATTTATCAAGAATTATACATATCTTATCTCGCATTTTGTGCCTCCCTGTATATTCTTTGCAATTCTTTCGCATCACGGGTTTGAGTTCCACGGGATTCGCATATTATAATCGGAGATAAATCCATTTTGGCAACAATCTGTGCAATTGGGTCAAACTCCGGCTCGTACTCGGTTTCGGCAAAGCAATGATGTTTTTTTTCGCCGCTGTTTGTATACTCTATCCGGCTGTAATGGGCGTGAAAATGCTTTAGTCGGTATTCGCCAAGGTGTTTGTGGATTGTATCAAAAATTCTCTGATAATCTTCCATAGATTTAAGACCGCCAAGAGTCTGGGAATTAACGTGCCCGAAATCAATTGTGGGGATAAGACGTTCATCAAGGCTGCAAAGCTCGCAAACCTCCTCCACCGTTCCAAGCTGTTTTACCTTGCCCATGGTTTCGGGGCAGATAGCGATATCACCAAAGCCTGCCTCGTCTGCCGCCTTTACCGCACGAAAAAGAGTGTCCTTGGCAAGGTCCAATGCTTCTTTCCTTGTAATATCACCACAGGAGCCGGAATGTACCACAATGCGTTTTGCATCCATACATTTTGCCGTCTCTAAAGTTTTTAAAATATAATTTATGCTGTTGTCACGTTTTTCTGGGTCGGTAGATGACAGACTTATATAATAAGGTGCGTGAACAGACAAAGCGATGCCGCACTCTGCCGCATTTTTACCTAAGATCTCTGCCGCTTCGTCAGAGATTTTTACACCTTTGCCGCACTGATATTCATACGCGCCAAGACCGTTTTCCTTTACCCAAAAAGGCGCCTCAAGGGATGATTTATGCTTTGCGGCATAAAAATCCTCACAGTTGCCTGCGGGCCCGAATATTGCACTCATAGCTGTCACCTCAAACCTTTAAGTATTCTGCGTTCAAACCTGCGTTTGAATTTAACAAAGCTATCCTCAACCTCGGAAATAGGTTTTACAAGAATTGTATACATTTTAAGCCAGTTGCCGCCCCACACGTCGGTGAAAAGCTGGTCGCCCACCAGGGCGGTTTCTTTTGGGGTTACACCCATACTGCGACAGGCCTTTTTAAGATAAATACCCAAAGGTTTCAGTGCCTTTGCCTTGTAGGGAATATCAACACTTTCGGCAAACCTCCTAACCCGTTCAGCATCGTTGTTCGACGCAAAGAACACACCAAAGCCCATATTCTGAAGCTCCTTCAGCCAAGTGGCGGTTTTTTCATCAGGAACAGGGTCGGCATAAGGCACCAGAGTATTGTCAATATCAAATATAAATGCTTTAATTCCGCTGTCTTTAAGGGTTTTTAAATCAATGTCAAAAACCGTATCAACAAAAACTGTGGGATGTAATATATTTGCCATACTTTATCTCCGGTTAGCTTAATTTTTCTTTAACAATTGCGTTAATCATCTTGCCGTCGGCTCTGCCTTTTACCTTTGGCATAACAGCACCCATAATCTTGCCCATATCCTTCATTGAGGTTGCACCGGTCTGTGCAATGGCATCAGCAACAATAACTTCAAGTTCTTCCCTGGTAAGCTGCTCGGGAAGGTAGGCAAGAAGAATTTCAATTTCACGGTTGATGTCGGCAATCAAATCGTCACGGCCACTCTTTTCGTATTCGGGCAAAACATCACGGCGCTTTTTAAGCTCCTTGGCGATTATCTCCATAATTCCGTCTTCATCAAGTTCGGTAAGGTTGTCCTTTTCAAACTGCAGAATTGCAGAACGCACCATTGTAACGGTGTTCTTTTTAATCGTGTCCTTATCCTTCATTGCCGCCTTTAAATCCTGCATAAGCTGTTCTCTGATATCCATTGTTATTCCTCCTGTTTTTCTTTTTAAAATGTATAAAGTCGCCGTCAAAGCATGACGGCGACTTAAAATATACTGTAAAAAATTATCTGAATTTGCGCTTTCTTGCAGCTTCTGACTTTTTCTTACGTTTTACGCTGGGTTTCTCATAATGTTCTCTTTTTCTAACTTCTGACAAAACACCTGCTTTTGCACAAGAACGTTTGAAACGGCGAAGTGCACTATCTAAAGATTCGTTATCCTTAACTCTGATTTCTGCCATTATCGGTTTCCCTCCCTCCAAAATGTTTTGGAAATGTGGATTGTCTTGTGTCAAATAAGTTTTAAAAATTCTACCTTAACAATTATACCGACTTTTTTCTCTTATGTCAAGCATAATTTTAATTATTTTTTCATACTTCACCCATCAAAATCTGCAAGTCCTTGTGGCTTGGGGATTTCAGCAATTCAAAAACTTTTTTCTTTTATTTTCTGCAAAAGTTCTATTGCATCACCCAGCCCGCCAACGCTGTCGATAAGACCACATTCCACCGCCTCTTCGCCAAACAAAACCGTTCCCACATCATTGGCAATGTTTTCGGTTTCAAGCATAATGCTAAGGAAATTTTCTGCCGATATTTTTGAATTTCTTTCAACAAAATCACAAATCTGCTCCTGCACCTTTGCTAAGTAGTCAAAGGTCTGATGCACACCGATAATAACTCCGCTTGTGCGTATGGGATGTATGGTCATTGTTGCCGAGGGTACAATAAACGAGTGCTTTGCCGAAACCGCAAGGGGCACGCCGATACTGTGTCCGCCGCCAAGAACGATTGAAACTGTTGGCTTTTTCATACTTGCAATCATCTCAGCTATGGCAAGACCTGCTTCAACATCGCCGCCAACGGTGTTAAGCATAATCAGAAGTCCGTCTATGTTTTCGTCCTGCTCGATTTCCACAAGCTTCGGTATAACGTGCTCGTATTTGGTTGTTTTGGTGTCTGACGGAAGGTTTGTGTGACCTTCTATCTGTCCCACTATGCTGAGACAGTATATGTTCATCTTCTTACCTTTGGCAAGAACGCCACCCATATCCCTTATCTGCGATTCTTCATGGTTTTTATTTTCTTCTGACATTT
Organism: Clostridia bacterium; assembly: GCA_045592585.1. Taxonomy (GTDB): domain Bacteria; phylum Bacillota; class Clostridia; order Monoglobales; family Monoglobaceae; genus SIG440. The sequence goes on along the minus strand of JAZNVB010000091.1, from coordinate 99 downwards.
TGCAATTCTCCTTTAAAATAATGTTGATAATTTCATACAAATATGATATAATGACTTCATCTTTGATGAAATCAATGAATTGCCTTCGGCGTGAATTGA
>JAZNVB010000090.1:0-6011 GCA_045592585.1 Clostridia bacterium | reverse complement strand
AATAACTAATTTATTTTACTATATCACAGAGAAACTATTTTTGCAAGACATAATCAACATTTGTTTTAAAAAGACTAATTATATGGCAATAGAACTTAAATGGTTAATTAATACCAAAACCGCAGCAAGAAAACGCTGCGGTTTTGGTATTAATTGTTAACTGTAATAACTCTAATTACACCGCCCAAAGCTGTTGATGTATCAGCATAAAGATTTACGGTTTTGCCAACAAGCTCAGGAATTTCATTTCGTGACATTCCCATATAGCCTGAGGAACTTTTTCTTATAATCTGCACGTCATCACTAATCCGGTATACCGCATCACCAATTTTTATACGGCTGAAATCTATGGCTGAAACATTTACGCCCATTTCGGTTGCTACCAGCTTTTTGATACCAACAAGTCTGCCGCCGTCAAGTTCAAGGGCAACGGCTGTTCCTGCACTGATGTTATTGTAAAAGTTTGCAGAATAAGTTTTCTTTGAACCGTTTGAGAACACCTCGTATGTTCCGTTGCTACTTGTTGAACTAACTCTGCCGCCTGCACTTATCAAAACACCGTAAGCATATTGGTCATTGGTAACATTTTCAACAATAAGCAGCGAAATATCGCCAAAATCACCGGATGTTACCCCATAAACAACCTGTTTTGCTGTAAGCTCTGAAGCTGGAATATCATCAAGGTCAATCACCTTTGCTGTAGCTGTGCCGGTGCGTGTGTCGGGTGCATAAGTTCTTTCTATGATTACACAGTCGGAGGTTAGCCAGCGGTTGCCGATTTTGCGGTTATTTTTATCAATTACGCCCGATATACTGCTACCTGCTGCTAATGTGCCAAAGGATGCATAACCATCTTTATCAAACAAAATCCTTCCTACATCACCAATTCGTTGGCTGAGGTCTGCCTTTGTCTTGTATTTCATAGTGTTGCCTTCGCCGTTAATCACAGTTATATAATTATATTGTTTTCCACTTTCGTCGGCATTTGCAGACATCTCAGTGCTGTATGAGAGCAAAATTCCATAGTTTGCCGCATCCGAGGAATTAAGGTCAACAACATCAACAACCTTTCCATCCATACCAAGAAGGGCTGTTATCCTTGAACCCAGCTTATAGCTTCCACTCTTTTCACCAAGCTTGTATGCCGCTGTCTGTGTTTCAAGGTCAACAGTTGTTCCCGAAATTTCTACTCTGGTAACATTTGCCTTATTGGGATAAGCTTCGTTATATATGCCCGAAACCTTATCGCTGTATAAGTATATTGTGTTGCTATCTTCAAGATAGTATACAACATCATAAAGTTTTGCATCCGCAATTGATGCGGCATAGCCGTCTTTAATCACCTTTGCGGAATCAACCTGTTCTTTTGAAACCCCGACAGATGAAAGCGCGGTATAAATATCAGACCTTATAGCAATTGCTTCTGTATAGTCAGTATTGCCAAAAACAAGGTAACGGACTTTTTTGTCATTATCATAAACGATTGAAACAGCAGCACCTTCTTTTATGCTGTTTTTAAAATTACCATAGGTGGTTACCATTCCGTCGTTGTAAACAGATGTGTTGTTTGAAACTCCAAGGCTTAAAGTGCTTGCACCGTTTGCAAAATATGTTTCGCCGTCAACAACACTGTCAACTGTTGTAATTGTGCGTTCAGTGGTTGAAAAATCAGTAAAATTGATAACCTTTCTGTCTTCGTTTAATACAAGTTTTACTTTTGACATAGGCTCAATTTTCAATGTTGGGTTGGCAAGAGTATATGTTCCGGCATCGGTCTTGATTTCATCCGAGGCAAGGCTTGAATCCTCTTTTCGTGTAGCAATAACAAGAACTTCGTCTGTGATTGTTATTTTCATTTTTGAAATCAGCTTGGAGGTTGAATTGTTCATTTGTGTTTCAAGAGCACGGTTTATTATTACACAAAGGTCTGCACGTGTTATGGGTGTATTATCCGATAGACTCAGCCCGTCGGTGAGGTCAAGACCGTCGGCTTTTATCATATATGCATAAGGCCAGTTGTCGCCAAGCTCGGTTGTAGAATAACCTAATGTTCTGAGCACAACCGTAACCGCCTCGGCAAATGTAATACTTTTTTCAGGCTGAAACTTTCCATTGGGATAACCAACAATCAACTTGTTGTTTGCGACCGTGTTAATATAACCATTTGCCCAATGTGTTACAGAAACATCATCAAATTTTCTGTTGGCGGCATAACTGTATGCCTCGTCTTCAAGGCCTGAAATCAAGGCAGTTATTTTAGAAAATTCTGCTCTTGTGATATTGGCATCGGGTCTGAAATTTCCGCCATAACCCGAAATAATTCCATAGGTTGTAAGCGACTCAACCGCATCAGTATAATACATTCCGTCTTTAACATCCACATAAGATGATGCATTGGCACCAATAACCGTTAGTCCAAGGACAATCGATACCATAACTGAAACTAGCAACAGATTTTTTATTATCTTCATATTAACTCTCCTGTTTTTTAATTTTAATCTGCACGAAGGGCATCAATTGGATTGAGCTTTGCCGCCTTGTTGGCAGGTGCCCAGCCAAAGAAAATGCCAATAAATGCTGAAAAAGCAAATGCTCCAAGCATTACACCTATTGCGGGAAAGGCATTGATACCCATTGCCTTTCCCAAAATGACCGTTCCAAAGCACGACAGTATAATTCCAATTAACCCGCCCAAACAACTGACGATTGCTGCCTCTATCAGGAACTGAGCCATAATACTTGAACGTTTTGCACCAATTGCCTTTCTTATACCAATTTCACGGGTACGTTCGGTAACAGATACAAGCATAATATTCATTATTCCTATTCCACCTACAACTAGGGATATTCCGGCAATCCCTGCTGTAAGAAGTGACATCATTCCCGTAATTTCATCAAGAGTATCCATCATACTTGCCACACTTATAACGCTGTATTCGTCTTCGTCACCAAATTTTTCAAGCAAGAAGCGTTCGGTAAGCGAAACAGCCGTTTCAACATTTTCGGCAGTGGATGCCCACACTATATATGATCTGATTTTATTTGTTCGGAAAATCATTCTGCCTGATGAATATGGAATAATAATTGTATCATCATCCGAACTCCTGTCTGAATTTGAAATAGGCTCAAGCACACCTATAACGGTAAACAGTTCGTTGTTGATTTTTATTTGTTTATCAATCGGGTCTTCAAACCCAAAAAGCTCCTGTGCGTTGTAACTGCCTATAACCGCTACCTGCCGTCTTCGTTCCACATCAATTTCGCTGATAAAACGGCCTCTGTTTATATCACGGTTTTTAACAGTTAAATAATCAGGATTTGTACCTGTAACAGTTGAAGTAATATTTGATGATTGATATTTTATACGTCCCATCCCCGACATACTAGGTACAATATAAGAGATATATTCAGAATTTTTTTCCATAAGCTCCTGCATCTCTTCGTATGTAACATTTTTTGTACTGTTTCTTCCTGTAAACATAACATTGATGCTGTTTGCACCAAGAGATTCAATTGATTCGGTTATTTTGCCAGTTGAACCCTGAACAACCGACACAAGGACAATAACTGCACAAACACCGATGATTATGCCAAGCATAGTAAGGAAGGTCCGTATTTTACTTGCAGCAATGCTCTTCATTGCCATTTTAAATGCCTGTTTTAAATTCACAAAACCCCTCCTTAAACATTAACTTGTGATTTATCGCCGTCAACAAGCGAGTCAAAAACAATTTCGCCATCTTTTATGCGAACAATACGGTCTGCTTCGTGAGCAATCTTGTTATCATGAGTAATCAAGATAACTGTTTTTCCCTCCTGATGAAGTTCTTTTAGCATAGCAATAACCTCTGCACCTGTTTTTGAATCCAAAGCACCTGTTGGCTCATCGGCAAGAATTATTGGTGGTCGTGCCGCCAGAGCTCTTGCAATTGAAGCTCTTTGTTGCTGACCGCCCGAAAGCTCGGTTGGTTTGTGAAATCTACGGTCATAAAGGTCAACTCGTTCCAACGCCGCTTTTATCATTTCCTTGCGTTCTGCCTGAGGCACACCTGCATATATAAGTGGCAGCTCAACATTTTCTTCAACGGTAAGTTTTTGTAACAAATTATATTGCTGAAAAATAAACCCGATTTCTTTATTGCGGATTGCCGCCTGCTGGTCTTCTTTTAATGTTGAAGCCTCCTGACCGTTAATGTAGTATTCACCAGAGGTCGGTGTGTCAAGACAACCTATCATATTCATAAGAGTTGATTTACCTGAACCCGAAGGCCCGATTATAGCGATAAACTCACGATGTTTTATTTTAAGATTAACACCATTCAGAGCCCGGACTTCATTTTCGCCCATCTTATAAATCTTATACATATTTTTTATTTCAACAATGTATTCTGAATTTGAAATATTATTTTCCATAAGAAACGTGCTCCTTTAATGTTTAGCGGCCTGAAGTTGTTCTTCCGGTATTACGATTGCCACCGTTGTTTCCGCCAAAATTACCTCGCATAGGTGCACCTCCACGCATCATACCACCCATCATTGCCGCAAATGGATTGGAAGAGCCTGTTGCACTTGGTATATAAACAACGGTTTCGCCTGCAGAAAGTCCTGAAACAATATGTACATTTATACCGTCAGAAATACCTATTTCAACACGGCGCATTTCGCATCCTTCAGGGATATTATTTCCAGGCCGGTCAGATAAATTATTTCCGCTATGTTCGGTTTCTTGCTGTTCTCTTTGTCCTTTTTTGTCACCTTCGTTATTTTGTGGCATATTTCCACCGGAAGAAGGTTTTTGTTCAGCATATTTATCTGCTGCTTTTTTGTTCGTCTTAACAAGTACCATTGCAGAATTGCTACGTACACTCATAAGTGCCTCTTCAGGAATAGTAACAACATTTTTAGCCTCATTTATAAGAATGTTCGCATTAACATTCATGCCCGATTTAAGCTCACCGGGACTGTCAATGGTAAGTTCAACCGAATATGTTGTAACGCCGTCACCCGAAGATACACCTTCACTTGCAATTGATGAAACTTTTGCTTCAAACATCTGCTCCGGCAATGCATCAGCACTAACCCTTGCAGATTGTCCGATTTTTATACCTGAAATGTCCAGTTCATCCACATTGATGGTAAACTTCATTTTGCTCATATCCGCAACAACCATCATAATTTTTTGCGAATTTGTGCTGTCAATGTTATCGCCTGCTTTACTGTTTTTTGTTATGACAGTACCGGAAATCGGCGATGTTATATTATAATTATCCAAAGTCTTTTGAGTTGATTTAACATTCAGTCGGGCTGTTTTTTGAGCATTTACAACCGAATTATTGGTAAGTGAAACAATAAGATCTCCTTTTGAAACATAGTCGCCGTTTTTAAAACCTATGTAAGAAACAGTTCCGTTAACTTCTGCTCGTATCTGTGAAATATTTCCTTTGCCGATTGTTCCCGAGCCGGAAGAGCTTACATCGCCAAAGCTTGTATGTACAGTCGCTGCAAATGTCGTATTCTCGGCAAGTGCACCTGGGTTTTCAAGTTCAATTTCTATGTTCCTCAAAATACTGCTGTCTGACCCCGTTTCGGCATTGGCATAATACTTATGTGATACTTTTCCGGGAAGAGATGTCATATAAAGTGCACTCGTAATAGTTACGCTATCTCCAACAGAAATTTTCTCAAAATCATCAATAGAAAATGGTATATCAACAGACAATGTGTCGGTATTTACAATATTGCCTATTACTCCACCGCTTACACTGTTGCCAACTTTAAGTGAAAAATCAGTCAGTCTGCCGTTTGAAGGTGCATAAATGTTTAGTTTTGTAACATTTTCATTTGCGTCATCCATGGACATCTGTGCTTTTTCCATCGAAAGTTGAGCATCCTCGTCGTCAATCTGATAAAGTGTGTCGCCTTCGTTTACATGATCACCTTCCTCAAAGGGTGATGAAATGATTTCACCACGCACCAATGATGTAATTTCAAACCTCTCATATGGCTCAACC
>JAZNVB010000089.1:0-7707 GCA_045592585.1 Clostridia bacterium | reverse complement strand
GACAAATTTATGCGAAAGTGATATACTCATCTAGCACTTGAGATAAAATAAGCTATATTTTTCCACATAATTTCGATTATGTGGTTTTTTCTTTATAACCGCAAAAGTCCCAGTTTTTGAATTTGTCGGCGGTGTACATCGCAAGTTTCCATTGTATAAATACGCGTGGTATTTACGTTTGAATGTCCGAGAATATCAGCAAGGCGCACAATATCCTTTTGAACGGAATAATATGTGCGTGCAAACAAATGACGGAGGTTATGGGGAAAGACCTTCTCTCTATCAACTCCTGCACTTTCACAGAGAGCCTTCATCATTTTCCAGATTGTGCTTCTGTCAAGCGGTTTTCCCGTTTTTGTAATGAACAAGGGACCGGCTGTTATTTTTTTCTTTTTTGCATATTCTGTCAGCATTTTGCAAAGGTTTTTCGGTAAAATAACTACTCGCATTTTGCCTTTGCATTTTATAGTCGCTTGTCTTTCTTTCACGGAATCAACAGTTACAGCAGCCAGTTCCGAAACCCTGAGCCCGCAGGAACATATGGTTTGCATAAGGTAATAAAGCTTTTCATTTTTCCTGGATTTAGCAGCATCAAGCAATCTTTCGTATTCTGCTTTGGTAAGTTCCCTATCTCTTTCCGCAAAAATCTGTTTTTGAACTTTCAGCATTTTAACTTTTAGCATATGCCACTCGTTATATTCAAAAAAACTGTTTAGCGATGAAAGGATAGAATTTACCGATGCCGGAGTATAGTTGCCGATAAGATATTCCTTGTACCTAAGCACAGCCAGCTTGTCAAGCATACGGTCTGCGAGCCATACAAAAAATCTTGTTACATCACGTATATATTTTTCCTGTGTTGCAGAAGATTTTTCTTCCTCCATTAAATATATTTTAAATTTTTCAATAAGTTCTCTTGTTATTGTCATATTAACAACCCCTTTTTTAATTTAATACTTACAGTTTACCACTTTAGATGAAATATATAAGAGGTGTCAATGATTTGCTTGTTTAAAAATATATTAAAAGACAATTGTAATTTCGTTTATCCGAAACACAATTGCCTTTATATCAATATTCTAGTAACTTATTTACTTTTTAAATACTCATTTATTGCATCAGCAGCCGATTTCCCTGCGCCCATAGCAAGAATTACTGTTGCCGCATCTGTAACTGCATCTCCGCCGGCATAAACACCTGTCTTTGTGGTTAAACCGCTGTCACCTTTGGTTACAATGCAGCCACGCTTATCGGTTTCAAGACCGGCAGTTGTGTTTCTTATAAGTGGGTTTGGAGATGTACCTATTGACATAATCACCGCATCTACATCAAGAACATATTCAGAACCTTCAATCGCAACGGGGCTTCTTCTGCCTGATGCGTCGGGTTCTCCAAGTTCCATTTTAACGCATTTAATACCTGATACAAAGTTATTCTCATTGCCGATAATCTCCACAGGGTTGTTGAGAGTTTTAAAAATGATACCCTCTTCCTCTGCGTGTTCAACCTCTTCGCGTCTTGCAGGCATCTCGTCCATTGAACGCCGATAAACAATATACACTTCTTCTGCCCCAAGTCTTTTTGCGCAACGCGCCGCATCCATTGCAACATTTCCGCCGCCCACAACAGCAACATGGTTTGCACGGATAATGGGTGTTGCAGAATTTTCTTCGTATGCCTTCATAAGATTTGTTCTGGTTAAAAATTCGTTTGCGGAATATACACCGTTTAAATTCTCACCCGGAATGTTCATAAATCTGGGAAGACCTGCTCCTGAGCCGATGAATACCGCCTCAAAGCCATCTGCAAGAAGCTCATCAATGGTTTCGGTTTTGCCAATTACAGCATTTGTAACAACTTTAACACCAAGAGCCTTCAGGTTTTCAATTTCCCTCTTTACGATATCCTTTGGCAAACGGAATTCCGGAATACCATAAACCAAAACACCGCCGGGAATATGTAACGCCTCAAAAACAGTTACATCATAGCCAAGCTTGGCAAGGTCGCCGGCACAGGTAAGACCTGAAGGGCCCGAGCCAACAATTGCCACTTTTTTGCCGTTTTTATTTATATCAAGCTTTGCAGGTTTTCCCTTTTTCATATACCAGTCGGCAACAAACCTCTCAAGTCTTCCAATGGCAACAGGCTCTCCCTTGATACCACGGACACATTTACCCTCGCACTGATTTTCCTGAGGACAAACACGACCGCACACAGCAGGCAGTGAGCTTGACTTATAAATTACGTCATAAGCTCCCTGAAAATCACCCTCTGCAACCTTTGCAATAAATTCAGGAATACTGATTTTCACCGGGCAACCACTTACACAGGGCATATTTTTGCAGTTAAGACAACGCTTTGCCTCATCAATTGCCTGGTCCTCTGTATAACCCAATGCAACCTCTTTAAAATTCTTGCATCTTATCTCGGGGCTTTGCACCGGCATTTCATTCTTCTTAAGTGACATATTAGCCATTGGTCTTTACCCCCTTAAACAAATTACAAGCATCATCGTGGTGCTTTCTTTCGGTTTCCTTATACATACTGCTGCGCCTTATAACCTCGTCAAAGTCAACCTGATGTCCGTCAAAGTCCGGGCCGTCAACGCAGGCAAATTTCATTTCACCGCCAACGGTAAGACGGCAACCGCCGCACATTCCCGTGCCGTCAATCATAATGGGATTCATACTTACAACAGTTTTTATCCCAAGCTCCTTGGTAAGCAAGCATACAAACTTCATCATAACAAGAGGTCCGATGGCAATAACCAAATCATAGTTCTCGCCGCCTTCAACCAACTTGCGAAGTGCATCTGTAACAAGACCCTTTTCACCGCAGGAGCCGTCGTCAGACATAAGAACAACCTTATCCGACACAGCATTAAACTCATCCTCAAGAATCACAAGGTCACTGTTGCGGAAACCGATTATAGAGTGTACCTGGGCACCATTTTCTTTAAGAGCTTTTGCCGTTGGATATGCAATAGCACAGCCAACACCGCCACCGATAACTGCAACCTTTTTAAAGCCCTCCACCTCGGAAGCTCTTCCCAAAGGTCCAACAAAGTCACAGATATAGTCGCCTTCATTCAGGTTATTAAGCTTAAAGGTTGTAGCACCCACAATCTGAAATATAATGGTGATTGTTCCCTCGGTGCGGTTATAATCCGCAATTGTAAGGGGAATTCTTTCGCCATTCTCGTCGACACGCAGAATTATAAACTGCCCTGCCTTTGCCTTTTTTGCAACAAGAGGCGCATCAATTACCATTTTCGTAACGGTTGGATTTAAAACCGTTTTTTCTTTTATTAAAAACATTAAGGTCAGTCCTTTCCTGTAAACTCTGTTAAAACTTAAATACCACCTTGCCCTGTTCTATGGCAAGCCGAGCAGAAAACTCTTTTCCGCTTTTCTTTGAAACAAAGCCTTTAATTTCCGGAGTTGTTCCGGTTTCAAGAAGCTTTTTTATATTGTCAAGGGAAATCACCTTGCCGCAAATTACGTTTCCTGTTGCAAATTTACAGCCATCCCTGTAACCCTGACAGCCATAACCGAACTTAGTTCGTGCCACATCTGCGCCACACAAGGGACATTTGCCCACAATATCACCAACAAAACCGTCAAAGGTTTCGCCCATTTTTTTGTTTTCTTCAAAAACTTTGGTTATTTCGCCTTTAACAAATTCAACTGCACCGTCAACGGTTTCAGTTCCTTTAAAAACACCCTTTAAAGCCACACCCATTTGTGAGGTACGGAATTTATCCATAATTATGTTCATCCGCGATAGTGACTCAATTAAATTCTCTCCTGCAGGAAGAATGGTGTATGTATCTTTTTTAAGCTGAATATACTGACTTTTTCGAGCATTGTCAATAATGCCTGTTCGGGTTGCCTCGGTTCCAAGCTCAAGGCCTTCGAACATTGCCCGGTATTCGGCCTCCTCGTCCTCCTGCTCGGAAGCATTTGCTTTTTCGTCCTTAAAGGGATTTTTAAGATAATTATTAAGCGTTTCGATTGTGTAATGCTTTGGTGGATTTGTTTCCTTTTCAACAGGAACAAAATTTATATTAACCCCATCACCTTTTTCAAGAGGCGGCAGAATTTTATCCTTTTTGGAATAGTCGTCATACTTTGTCCATCCGGGGTTTACAATCACTGTTCCTTTAAGAGAAAATTCCTCCAAATCACCAACAGCAATTGTAATTTCGGTTTTTTCAACCATACATTCTTCAGCACAGAATACTGCCACAAACCGACGCATAATAGTGCTGTAAACCTTCATCTCGTTTTCGGAAAGTTTTGTTTTATCAGGAATTTTATATGTAGGTGTAAGTGCCGAATGGGATTCTATCTTTGAATCGTCAAATATGGTTTTGCTGAATTTAAATTCAACAGGATAGCCAAGTTTTTTAACAGATTCAAGAATGGTTTTTATCTTGCCCTGCTCAGCGGTTGCAAGATACTCGGAATTTGTTCTTGGGTATGTAACATAACCCTTTTCATACAGGCCCTGAACTATCTCAAGGCTTTCTGCCATAGACATTTTATACTTTTTACCAAGCACATTCTGAAGTTTTGTAAGTGAATAAAGTTTTCCCGGTGAAAGCTTGTCTTTTTTCTTTTTCTTTGCGGTAACAACCGCCATTTCAGCGTTATATCTGTCACAAAGAGCATGTGCCCCGGCAAGCTGTTCTTTTGTGAACTTGGTTTTGCTTGTAAGCTCAATTTCGGTGCCGTTTGTTTCTGCCCTACTGCATATTGCATAATAGATGTCAGGAACAAAATTGCGGATTGCCATATCACGGTCATATATAGCCTTGACAATTGGCACGATTACTCTGCCCACACGAAGCAGTGTTCCTGACCGAAGAGTTGCATATCGGGTAAGATTTACACCATACAGCCAATCCATATAAGTCCTTGCATAACCCTCGTTTGCAAGGTTGTCATACTCGCTTTCGTCTTTAAGGGAATTCATTGCCTCGCGAACAGTCTGGGGCGTCTGGTCAGGCAGCCATATTCTTTTAAGGCTTTTTTGCCCCTCAAGTGCTTTTTCAATGCAGGTTCTCACTATTATTTCGCCCTCGCGGTCAGCATCGCCTGCGTTGATAATGGTATCAACATCGGCTCTGTTGCACAGGGTTTTGATTATGCCAAACTGCTTTTCAACACCCGCATCAACCCTTTTGTTTGCGTCCTTTTTAAGTTCAAAAATAAACCGAGCCGGAAAGCAGGGAAGGTTATCCATTGACCAATACTTATTTTCGGAACTTTGGGCATCATAAGCCTCCACATCAGCCAGGGAAAACAAATGTCCGAATGCCCAGGTAACGATGTAGCCCTCACCTTCAAAATATCCGTCATAACGATTAAGCTTACCGATACCTGCCATAATATTCCGGGCAAGGCTCGGTTTTTCAGCAATAATAAGTACTATGTCAAAAACCACCTTTAAAAGACATTATCGGGCAAAGATTTGCCCGATAGTGTATTAGTTTTAAATTAGTCCTCAAAATCAAAGAGGTCTGCGTTTCTTTCTTTAAAGAGTTCATAAGCCTTGTCAAGAATTTCTAAATCTTCTTCGGGAACAAGAACACTTTCGCCATCCTGAACACCATCGATTTTAAGGATGATAACTTCGTCAACCTCGTCGTCTTCTTCCTCTTTGTAAGGAATACAGATAACATAATCATCACCGTTTACCTGAACAGTGTCAAGATGTTCAAAGGTCTGTTTGTTGCCCTCGTCATCAAAAAGGTCAACAAGAAAATTGTCTTCGTTTTCAACATTTTCGATATTATCAAATTTTTCTGCCATTTTTAAAATCTCCTTTTTTAATTACAATCTTATACTGTCAAGATAGCCCTGTAAGATAAAAGCTGCCGCAATTCTATCAACCGAGTTCTTGCGTTTTTTGCCACGGACGTTTGTTTCGTTCATAAGATTATGAGCCGAAACAGTTGTCAGCCTTTCGTCCCATAAAATAATAGGACAATCAACAAGGGTTTTCAGCAATTTTTCAAAGGCCTTGGTTTTTTTGCCACGGTCACCAATTGTGCCGTTCATATTCTTTGGAAAACCAAGAACTATTCTTTCAGCTCCAAGATGCTTTGCAAGCTCTGCTGTGTGATTTGCAACCTTAACCATATTCTTTTCGTGAAAGGTTTCCAAAGTACTTGCCGAAAATCCCAATGCATCCGACACTGCATAACCTGTTCTGCTGTCACCGAAATCCACACCAAGAATCATTCCAAAGCCTCCGCTATCCTGATTTTATTATTTGATATATTCTATCACAATTAATGTCTGTATGCAAGTGTTTTTTTACAATTTCTGTACTTTTGAACCAAATAGTTACTTTTTAACATAAAGAAATTTTTCCACAGGTTTCGACAATAACATTCTTTGCATTATGTTAAAATACCGCTCTGCTCCTTGTCCAGACTGCACTTTTGCTGTGGATAACTGTGTGGATAATGTGAATTGTAACAATTATGTAAACTTATGCTCATAAATCTGTGCTTTTATTGCACTATTTCATCAACGAAAACTTGACAAAAAGTGTGTTTTTTTATATAATACTATGGTTAATGACTAAATTTAGGAGGTAACAACAAATGGGACTTACACTTGCACAAAAGATACTGAAAAATCACCTGGTTTGCGGCGAAATGATTGCCGGTCAGGAAATCGGAATAAAAATTGACCAGACTCTTACTCAGGACGCCACCGGAACAATGGCATACCTTGAATTTGAGGCTATGGGTGTCCCCAGAGTTAAAACCGAAAAGTCGGTTGCATATATTGACCATAACACGCTGCAGAGCGGCTTTGAAAATGCCGATGACCACAGATTTATCGGCAGTGTCTGCAAAAAACACGGCATTTATTTTTCACGTCCCGGTAACGGAATCTGCCATCAGGTACATCTTGAAAGATTCGGCATCCCCGGCAAAACCCTTATCGGCTCTGACAGCCACACCCCCACGGGCGGCGGTATCGGTATGATTGCCATTGGCGCCGGCGGTATGGATGTTGCTGTTGCAATGGGCGGCGGTACATATTATATAACCTGCCCCAAAATTGTAAAGGTTGAGCTTACCGGAAAGCTGTCACCTTGGGTTGCTGCAAAAGATGTTATCCTTGAAGTTCTTAAAAGACTCACCGTTAAAGGCGGTGTTGGTAAGATTATTGAATACACAGGCGAAGGCGTAAAAACGCTTTCTGTGCCTGAACGTGCCACAATCACAAATATGGGCGCAGAGCTTGGTGCTACCACCTCTATCTTCCCATCCGACGAAACAACAAGAGAATTCCTTAAGGCTCAGGCAAGAGAAGAAGATTACACTCCCCTCTCTGCCGATGCGGATGCAGTTTATGACGAGGTTGTTGAAATCAATCTCAGCGAGCTTGTACCACTTGCTGCATGCCCTCATTCACCCGACAACGTTAAATCTGTTGCAGAAATCGGCGCAATGAAGATTGACCAGGTATGTATCGGTTCGTGTACAAACAGCTCCTTGCTGGATATGCTCAAGGTAGCGCACGTACTGAAGGACAAAACAGTTCATCCCGACGTTTCCCTTTCAATTGCACCCGGTTCAAAGCAAGTTCTTAATATGATCGCATCTAACGGAGCTTTGTCGGTTATGATAGATGCAGGTGCTAGAATTCTTGAAAGTGCATGCGGACCTTGTATCGGCATGGG